>NZ_CALFPF010000129.1 GCF_937919775.1 uncultured Gimesia sp. | reverse complement strand
CCCTCTTATTACCAGCCGTACAGCAGGCGCGTGAAGCAGCCAGACGTTCGAGTTGTAAGAATAATCTGAAACAGATCGGGCTTGCATTACATAATTACCATGAAACGCATCGCGTATTTCCTTTTTCAACGATCTGCCGAGTGAATGCGGCTTCCACGGCTCCGGGAAGCACCTCAAACAGCAGGCAGGGTTGGTTTCACATGCTGCTGCCGTTTGTCGATCAGGCGCCCCTCTATAATAAAATCACTCCCCGCATTCAGAACAACGAATTCCCCGGAGGCTGGCCTGAAGCCACCACACGAATTGCTCTCTTCAGTTGCCCCTCCGATCCCAAAGCTGGCAAAATTGACCAACAGGGTTTCCATGGAAATTATCTGCTCTGTTCCGGGTCGACTGCACAAGGTTTAGCCAGCATCTATCCCAGATTAAACGGGATGTTCTATAACCTTTCCAGCACTAAAATACGTGATATTGTTGACGGAACCTCGACGACCATTATGGGCAGCGAAATCAACATTGCCGAAGATCATATTGCCGCTTCGGGAGCAGGCAATGTGGTCTGTGGCGGAACACACGACTTACGCGGCCGTTATGGTAACAGCTATCACAACGGCGGTCTGACCTTTACCACCATCCGACCGCCGAACACACCCACCGGTGATGTCGCCCAATACTGTAACGGTACGGAAGACGCGCCCTGTCGTGCCTGTTCGGGTGAAAACAATGAAATTCACGCCCGCAGCCGCCACGAAGGGGGCGTGCATACTCTGATGGGCGACGGTGCCGTTCGCTTTGTTTCCGAAAATATCGACACCGCGCTCTTCCAGGCACTGGGAACCCGTGAAGGAAAAGAGACCATCGGAGAATTCTAAACGACATTTCAAGTAACCAGAGTAGCCTGTGAACCAATCTACGCGGATCACAGGCTGCCTCTTTCTTCTCAACCTGAGTCAGCAATGGAAAACAAAGGCAGCACGAGGCGCGCTCGCCTCACTGATCAAAGGAACGATAATGCGAGGTAATTCAACCAGAGCTCAACTGGCCTGTTATGCGATTTGTCTACTGCTCCTCACAGGTTGCGGCGGGTCTTCGAAAGCCCCCGCTACCGTGAAAGTGGAGGGAACCGTCACCTTCGATGGCGAACCTCTGACTCAAGGGAGTATTGTCTTCGACCCGGCTGACGGAAAAGGGGGCTCCTCCGCCGGCGGCATCGAACATGGCAAATTCCAGTTCGAAAGTCAGCTTGGCCAGAAAAAAGTGCTGATCTCAGCCTCACGCGACACCGGCAAAAAAGACCAGTACGACGAACCGATCACGGAATCTTACATCCCTGCAAACTACAACTCTCAAACAACGCTCACCGCCGACGTCAAAGCGGGCGGTGAGAATAAATTCGAATTCGCGCTGAAGTCGAAATAAGCAGTCGTCAAAATCAGAACAGCCCCGTTACAAGCGTAACCGGGCTGTTTTTTTTAGTGACGAGAACACATCGGTTGTGACATTAATTCAAACCTGCCGACAGGTGATGCAGTACTTCTGGAGTTCGAGGAACGATTCCTTAATTCCATTCACCAGTTGCTCGGCTGTCTCTGCTTCGGGCAGTTCGTTTCCAATAATCACATCGCAGTTAAAGGGAACGAGCAACGCCTCGCCGCGGGGCAATGCGCGACCGAGGCCGTGCATCATTACCGGCGTCACGCGGGTATCGGTGCGGTCATGCACGATATGATAAATGCCGCGTTTAATTTCACTCAGTTCTTCCGGGTTCCCCCGACTCCCTTCCGGAAACAGAATCAGAATGTCCCCCTGATCCAACGCCTGATGGCAGCCGGCAAACAGTTCGGCTTTTCGCTGGCGTCCCGCGCGACTGATGGGAATGATGCCGATACAGTTGAGCGCAAACCAGGAGAGAAACCGGTTCTTCAGAAAATAATCCGCGGCGGCGACGGGGCGCACTCTGTGCAATTTGGATAACGGATACAGGCTCATCAGCACCAGCGTATCGAGGTGGCTGTTATGGTTTGCCGCAATCATCGCGGGCCCCTGCTGCGGCAGATTCTGTTTTCCGCGCAGGTTCAAACCGAGCACGATAAAGACGATCGGCCTGACGATCACCGCAAAAAACAGGATTTTGAGCAGACGATCCATGTTCTAATAGTTCACATAATACAGGAAGTGAAAAAACAGAGGCGAGGTAAACATCAGGCTGTCACAACGATCCAGGATGCCGCCATGGCCGGGGATCAGAGTCCCGCTGTCTTTGATTTCCAGATCACGTTTGAGTGACGAGATCACGACATCGCCGATAAAACCGGAGCAACTGATCAAGAGACCGGCCAGCAGACTGAAGCGAAACGTGAGCGGCGTCAGATAAGGTCCGAGAAAACCGGAGACGAGCGCAATCGTCAACACGCCCCCCAGGAAACCTTCCCAGGTTTTATTAGGACTGACTTTGGGGATGATTTTATGTTTGCCCAGCAACTTGCCCCAGATGTATTGGCAGACATCATTGAACTGTGTCATGAACAGTAAAAAAATCACGAGCCCGATACTGCCCGCTTCCGGATTTTCTATCGGCAGCACCAGCAGATACGCGATATGGCTGATACAGAACACCGTGAGCATCACCGCCCAGTGAATCGTACCCGCGGAATGAATAAAGCCTTTGGTCTCGCCAATCAGGACCATTCGCATCGGCAATAACAGAAAGACATACACGGGAATAAAAATGATAAACATACCATACCAGCCAATACTGACCAGATAATATTGAATCGGGATCGAAACATAAGCCCAGAACAAAACGCGCCGGTCCGCCTGACGTGTCGGCACGATCGAGAAAAACTCTTTCAGCGCCAGAAAACTGATGAAGGCAAACAGGATGATGGCGGCGGTGGGACTGATCACCAGACAGACAAACAGGATCCCAATCATCCACCACCAGGACTGAATCCGCTGTCGCAGCTCTGTGTAATCTTTGTCAGGTTTCCTGCGGGCCAGGATCAAACGGCTGGTGGACGCGGTCAGCAACAGTCCCAGCACAACCAGCATGGCATAAAACGAATGCGGCGGGATATTGAACATCATCAGGTTTCCAGAAATCGATAGGCAGAAATGGTACGACGGATGCAGGTAATCACACAGCCGACAGAGATCAGAACAATCGCGATCAGCAAGCTATAATCTGTATGACGGATCACAACTTCGATGGCTGCAAACACACAGGCAAACGTCAGCACCGCCATGCGATGCTGCTTGGCCATCGGCCCCTTGAAATCCACGGGCGCCCCGATACTGGCGTTCAAAGTACGAATATAAGCCGTCATCACCGCCAGCAGACCGGCACACCAGCCGAGTTCGCCACCATAACCGACGACATGAATCGCGTAACCGGCAGAAACCAGGATCAAAGGGTCCGCCACGCGATCGGGAATATCGTTAAACAGCTCACCCGATTTGGTACTCTTGCCCCCTTCGACGGCGACCATCCCGTCGAACAGGTTACAGAGTAAGCGACATTGAATGAACAGACCGGCCAGAATCAGCAGCCACCAATGCTCATACCGGGCGAACAGCAGAAAACAGCCGGCAGACAGGGCAGCGAAAAAGACGCTGGTGACCGAGATCTGATTGGGAGTGATATTTTTACCACTCAGGTAACGCGCAAACGTATTTACGATTTTGACATCGCGCACTTTGAGCGGACGACGGGCACTGGGCTCACTCATATCAGGTGTTTCCCTGCTGCTGAAACAGTTTCAATAATTTCCAGGCGGTAAAAATACAGAATGAAATCCCGACAGTGAGCGCTGGAACAATCGTGGCAAACACGCGCGGGGTTCCCATCAGCGTGTGTATATTCACGAGACAGAATCCGGTTAAACTGTTAATTAAGATGGCAGGAAAGATCACTTTCGCGAAGGGCTTTTGAAAATGATGAAACAGAAACGTGACCGCATGCACCATAAACAGTGTGATCAGAAAACTGGCCGTCCCCTGTGTGAGTGCAGCGACCACCCCCGATTGCGGCGAACTGGCGGAATTAACGTGGTAAGCCCAGCCCCCCCACAGCAGAAATGCCAGGATCGCGGAGAGAAAATTAAACAGCCGCGTCGTGCGAATACTCTGTTCCATGGACGGCTGCTCATTCCTCAAAGAAGTCATTTCGCTGGAAGCGTTTAAAAATTCAAACCCTGTGTTCGACGTCAAAATGATCAAAATTCACGTTCGGCAAGTATTCTGGCAGGCTTTAGATTCGCAAGCAAGCGTGAAGCAGATAAGAAAGAGGAACAAGCATCGTTTCATTACCGTAATGGCTGGTTTATCGGCTTTAATTGGTGGTTTTTGTCTCAGTTTGATTCGACCTGTCGCACTGAACTTTTTTGATTCGCTCGACTAATTTTTCCAATATCGCTTTATCAGGACCACTGTTTCCGACAGGACTGCGGATAAAAAAACGAATCCTGTTTCCCATCCCGAAGATGACTACTGAGAGCGGCAACCAGATTTTCTGCAGGAACCCAGGTCGTGTTTCTTAATTCGAATTCGTTTTTGTCAAAGAAAAAACCATCGAGATGTGTAATCAAAAATGGACCGGGGAGGAACCGGGGCTAACGCCCTGCGGCTAATAAGTCATTCCGGCTGTCAAAGTACCTGAAAACAAGATCAGCCGCACGGCGTTAGCCGCGGTTAAAACCGACCTGGGTTAGATTGCGGTCCTGGGAATCACATTCAAAACCAATAAATAAACACGACCTGACTCCATTCGCTCATGCTCATTGGTTTCACATTTCATGCGAAGTTCCCGGGTTGTGTGCAGTTTTCATAATTTCTAAATCAGCACACTGATTAGTGCTATTGAAAAAAGACACTCAACAACACAAGGATCACTGCAATCAGAAATGCCCCGGCGATGGCAAGACCGATTGGTGTTCCAAAAAAGGATTCCACTCCCACGGCTGCAGAACGTTCTGTTTGAAAATCAAAGCGATAATTCCCTGAGACGACAGATTTATCGGTCAATTGTACTTCCGCAATCGCATCCGAGATAATTTTGTCCTGATCCTGCAACCGAATACTGGCAATTTCATGGATCGAAATCGGCTCGCTGAGTTTCCAGATCAGTCCTGCTTTAGCGGATGTATTGAGTTTGGCTCCCAGATTCGTTTTGAATCCATCCTGAGAAATCACCAGCACTTCATAATCAGGAAGTGCGTCCTTCTGTTTGAACAGAGGCAGATCATGATCGCGGGGTTCCTCGTTTGCATCAAGTGCGGTGACTTTGATTTGCGTCAGGCCTTCACTGCGCACTGCTGCAAGAACGACACAGGAAAGCACGCTGATGATGATAACGAGACAACAAATCCAGCTTGTGATTTGCCAGGGAGCAGCCGTTGTTTTTGCCTCACTCAATTCATCAGACATGTCTCACAAGTTTCCAAATACAAAGATCGTGTTGTATGGCTCACTGATTCTACTCAAGCCATCGGGAAAAACTGCACGCCTAACAGAACAATGATAAAACCGGCAACTCCCATCATGGCGGTTAAGGGGGTGACGTATTTCAGGGTTTCGCCTTCGGTCATGCCGCTCATTTTTCCGATGACCCAGAAGCCGCTGTCGTTCATCCAGGAGATCGGTTTCGAACCGCAGCCGATGGCCAGTGCCAGATAAACCGGGTGAAAACCGAGCGTTGTCGATTCGGCGATACCCCCTAGAATGCCGACCGTGGTGATCATGGCGACCGTCGATGAACCCTGCGCGCTGCGGATCGCCGTCGTAATCAGAAACGCCAGCGTCACCAGCATCAGCGGAGAAACATCGGGCAGCGATTCGATCAGAAAGCTGACCCCCGTCTGTTGTAACACGCCGCCAAACGCGCCGCCGGCGGCCGTGATCAGAATAATCACACCCCCCGTGGAGAGCGCAGCCTGAATGGATGTCGAAAGGGCGGCCAGAGAAGACTTCTTCTGGCGAATCAAGGTGATCAGCGCGATCACCGTTGCGATGCCCAGCGCCATATTTTTATTCCCCAGCGTCACGATCAGCGACTGCACCTCGGGGGAACACAGATTTTTGATCGATTCAAACTTCAACATCGTGGAACCGGCGATTAAAAACACGGGCAGCAGAATCGGGGTCAGCGACAACCAGAGCGCGGGCAGGTCTTCCAGTCGACTGGATGCCAGTTTTGTCAGATCTTCTTTCGTCACATCGGCCGAATCCCGGAACGGCAGAACACAGCGTTTGTTGATCATAACCGCGTAACCCAGACCAATCAGCGCCGCGATACTGCCGACAATCATGCCGCCGATCATCATGGTCGCGATATCCACGCCCAACTGCTCTGCGACAAACAACGGGCCGGGTGTCGGCGGGACCAGCGAATGGGCCATCGTGCCTCCGGTGACAATCGCCAGCACATACAAGAGATAGTTCTTGCCGGTGCGGAACCGCATCGCCTTGCCCAGTGGAATCAACAGATAAAACACCGTATCAAAGAAAACGGGAATCGCCAGTAAGAAGCCGCTCGCCATAAACGCCAGTGGTGCCAGTTTCTCGCCGACAAAGTTGATGGCCGAACGGACAATGCGTTCGGCGGCACCGCTTTCCAGCAGACACATGCCGATGATGGCGGCCAGCGCGATCAGGATACCGATTTTCGCACAGGTGGAACCAAAGCCGTCGGCCACCCGTTCTCCCACCGATTGTTTCCCCTCCATGATGGCAGCCTGATAGTTGGCAGGGGTAATCGCAAAGTCATTTAGTCGAATCTGACGACTGGCACTGTCATCGCGCACGCTCAGGTCGGCAATCATCATTCGTTTACTGCCTTCGGTAAACTTCGCCGTCACGCGCTCCACGCCCATTTCCGCGACCGGAATCAGCGGAAAATCGGGTTCTTCCGTCCCCAGAATGAGCAGCAGCATGCCGGGCTGAATCATGCCCGCCTTTTCCACTTCGATGACGACCTTGCGGTTGTCCTCGCTGACCTCAATGATTTTCAGCTTGTTTTTGCGGAGTGCCGTCTCTTCGATCTGTTGAGCAGGCGTCAAAACGCCTACACAAATGGCCCCCGCCAGTAACGCCAGGAAGGCGTGCAGGCGAAAAAAGAGGACGCCGCCAATGACAATGGCCACTCCCGACAAAATCACAACGATGACCCAAGCGCTTTGTTCCATTGTTCTGCCAGTCTGGTTTTCAGGTTCAGATTATTTTATTTCGTGAAAATCGCCAATTCTTCGACACATTCAGATCAAGAGAGGGTTAAATAGACATCAGCCATTCATTCGAGTCTGTCTGACTCCTGGATCGACCACAGGAACCCACTTATTCCCTTTCAAATCAGGTGAAAAGTCATGATGAGTTTTTCCGTGAAACGAATGACACAAATTGTTTGTATTTTTCTGTTTACAGTGTCG
>NZ_CALFPF010000128.1 GCF_937919775.1 uncultured Gimesia sp. | reverse complement strand
GCACCACAGCACCACAGCACCACAGCACCACAGCACCACAGCACCACAGCACCACTGCACCACTGTCACGACCAGTCACTCATGATTGTAGGCCCAGTCTCCCACGCGCTCCAGACCTGCACTAAATGGGACATCGGCATAATTCTGCCGGGGAAAATAAAACATCTGATCCCAGTTCAAGATGACGCTTGGCGTATTCACAACCAGCGCCCACGGATTATCGGCATATCGATTCCGTGCTTCATCTCCGACGTAATACACATACTCCGGATAGGCCGGCATGCCGGTCTCCGGAACTGCAGGCAAATAAGCGGGCACCAGTTCGTCCAGCGACTCAGGAGGCCTCTCCTGATCCTGTTCGAACTCCTTGATCGCGGCAATCAAGGGCTGGCTCCGCTTCGCAAACTCTGCCATCCCCTGCATCCGTGTCTCCCGGCTCATACGGAATCCCACAACCGTACTCACAAACCAAATCATGACCGGCACCAGCCAGAGTAACGCGCGGTTTCCCACTTTCTTATCGACCGCTTTAACCAAACGCCACAAAATAAAAGCCCCAGCGACCAACAACCCCCACTGGTAAAGCGGATAAAAGAATTCAAATGACGAGTCAGGTAACAACGCAGCCCGCTCACTCCACGGTATGACGGCGATCGGTGAAAAGGCTAAGATCAACAGCAACAGAATTTTTATGATATTCATATTTTTTCTATTCCTGAAATATTTGTGGAACACAATCAAACTCATTCACTCATGCACGTAGGCCCAATCTCCTATGCGTTCCAGACCACCGCCATAACCGACCTTGGGATAGTTCTGTTTCGGGAAGTATAACATCTGATCAAAGTTGATGGCGCCGCTGGGTGTGAACACCGAAAGCACCCACGGATTCTCGGCAAATCGTTCTCGGGTTTCGTCTCCGGTATCATAATGGAACTCGGGATACGCCCTCATCCCCGTATTCGGAACTTCAGGCAGATAATCAGGCACCAGATCTGAGAGTGCCTGCGGTGGCACGGCATGATCGTCCGCATATTGCTCTATCGCGTGGATCAATGGTTGACTGCGGCGAGCGAATGTTTCCCATCCGGAAATTCGGACTCGATCTCCCAAATCGGTTCCCACAATAAAACACGGAATATACAGAATGGATAACAGCAACCAGGGCAGGGCATGAGTTCGATCGCGTTGGAAGCAAACTCTCACCAGCAGCACCGGCAACGCCAGCAGCGCAGCCAGTAACGGGAACACATAGAGCGGAGAAAACCAGAGAAAAAACATTGTGCCAACTCGTGCCGTCGCCATCCATTCTGCGAACGAAAAATAACTGATCGCGGAAATCGCAAATAACGCATAGAAAAGATGGTCTTTTGTTTTCATGCCCCAACATTTCTTCCAGTTCGCGGTGATGCTATTCCTCACTTCTCAGATCCGAAATCTGCGTGCAGCAATACCAGGCTACGATGGCACCGATTACCCCATTCAGACTGCCAACAACCAAAGCACCAGACTCCCCCTCGATCAATCCTGTGATAGCACCGAACACGAAAAATAATAGACCCCAGATCACAGGCTGAAATCGTTGATACGCATTCCGGCTGGAATACCGACTATAATAGACATACATGGAAGCGATGATCGCTCCCTCAAACTCGCCCAGTAATACGAATCCGGGAATCCATCGTTCCTGACTTGTGATCATCGCCACAACATGACCGATACCAAATCCGGCCAGAGTTCCCACAACCATTCCCAAACTGCCATACGGAATATAAAGTAGCGATCGAGGTGCAGGCACATGGGGAATGCGCGCCAGTATGAGGAAAGCATACCAGTGTTTTAGTGTTTCAGGAGAATGACCACATGCAAACAGGCCTTCGGGGGTTTGAAAAACAATTCCCTGCCGCAGATCTGTGGACAGACAAATCAGATCACTGAGAATAGTACTGCCGACATACCATTTGCACTTCTCAAGAGGAAAATGTTTCTGCTGACTGGCATATCTGACGATGAGATGTCCCGTTTTGAAGCTTATCATTCTGGGAAAATGAAAACGCTTGATCAAATTCAAGATCAGCGACTTCAGCAGAATCAGAATCAGGCCTCCGCCGCCAAAAACGGCAAAGAGAGTCCAAGGCGATAATAGATCTTCTTCATTCCCAATTCCTATGAGAGCGAGTAGACCCCAAAACAGAAAACAAAATAGAAAGGTAAATACCAGAAACATTTTACCAAAATTGACCAAAAACAGGAGAGAGCGAACATCCGATACCTGCACGACATCCACCAGCTGTCCGCCGCTCCGTGCAAATTCGAAAAGTTCCGGCGATACGCTCTCCACACAACTCCGGCAAAAGCGTCTGCCATTCCACAACCTCACCGCTTCGCCAAGAATCGGTTCTTTACAACTGGGACAAACAGCTGGAATCACACGCGCACCTCCTGACAAGACAGATCTCAGTGCCGTTCACGTCCTTTTATTGTAATGAATTCAGGTTAAGAAGACAGCATTTTTCCCGCAGTCTTATTCCCCGCCGATACCTTCTTCTTCGCGTTCCACCTCTTTTGCTTCCTGCACATGCTGGCCTGCAGGGTTTACAATCCGGTCCATTTCCACCATCGCACCAATGATACCGCCGCCGCCTGATCCCGTGCTGTCTTTATGACGAAACAGATCCTTAACAGCTACAACCAACAGCCAGGGCATCAGCAAGACAAACAGAATAATCCCAGCCAGCACACAGACTTCGATGGGTTCCATCAGATTCGCCTCGCATCACTGTCAGTGGAGAGAATGGACACAAAACGTTTCAGTCCTGAACCTAACTGAAACACGGCAATCACAAACAGAACTTTTCCCACCATAGCCAGACAGCTCAACTGAAACCAGTCATTCCAGAGTTGCTGATACTCATCCGGCCCCATCAGAACAGGTTCGGAAGGAGTGGCGCTGGAACTCAGCAATTGAGTACACAAATCGACCAGAAAGAACACCAACAGCGAAGCGACCAGCCACGATTTTCCTTTGACCATCGGCCAGGAAATCACCACAACCAACGCCGCACATTCCAGGCAGAGCAACAGCCAGGGACTTACCTGGTACAAGTATTTAACAGCTTCCATTGATGTCATCATCCTGAAAATAGATTCGTTTAGTATTCACAGCATCTCCTTCGAAGCCGACTCCGCCTCACGAATCGCCTGCTGTTTGAGATCACTACGACGAATCGTGGAGGTCAGCCACAGCCCGTAAGGTAGCCAGATGTAATAGTTCCAGGGAGCGGGTAACACAAATACCAACACCACAAACAGCGAAACCACAATCCAGAAGAGAACGGACATCTTCACCACAAACGCCCGTTCGCGCGGCCCGTTTGTCTGTTTGATGCTGTTCCAGGTACCGTACACGCCTCCCAACACTCCCAACAGAGTGCCGCCGAGGGCACCGATCAATCCAATGGTTTCCGGTTTCAACGCTTACACCTCCCGATCTGTCGCAAATAATACATTCGACTCAGGAACCCCACACTCTGATTCGTCAACCGGAGTGAATTCTTAAGCTAAAAATCCGGAAAGACGCGCTTGACCCAGCTTTCACTGAGACGCTCTAACGCTTTCTCTAATCTTGCGTTGGTACAATCGAGCGACCTGATTTTCTTTTCCGTCGCGCTGCACATCATGCCGACCACGGTTGTAATCGCCCATGTCACGACCACAATACCCGCTTGAATCGGACCGTTCTGCCACAGACAAATGATACCCGTGGGAATTGCCAGCCCGGCGAAGAGTAAGACGGAAGGTACGAAATACATATTGGTTCGAATCTGCGGTTTCAGAGTTTCCAAAGCATCCTGATTTTCAATCACGTGATACCGCCTCAGAAACCCGTCCAGTTGCGATTTCGAGTAGAGGCACGCAAATAACTGTCCCGCCTGACTCAGCAGGAAAATCCCCAAAGACATCGTTTTCAGGTAATCGAATATTCCCGCCTCAGGGCTTGCGCCACTCTGATTCATGGAATGGATCACATAAAACGCATAGATCGGGATCATGACAATGAGCGTCAACGGCACCATCACTGGAGCCGAGATCACGCTGAATTTTGGTTCGTCAATAAATGAGTCGGGGTCTAAAAATTCGGGTTCATCCATCAACCATAGTCCTTAAATCAAAGCAGAACAAATCAGTTTAGGGGAGGTCGGCTCACTCGTCGATAGGCATAAATAAAACCAAGAGCCGTATAACAGATAAAATGAATCGCCGACTTTCCTGAAGGCTGCGCACTGTTTTTGACCACACATGTTCCGGCAAAGCGGTCTGTTAACGTCTGCCGATCTTCATCCACCAGAGTCCACAGCAGGTCATAGACTAAATTAAATGGAAAGCAAAAATTCAGCAGAAAACGATAGGTCATTCGAAAGACAGAAGGCCTGGTCCCGCGCAGATTCAGAATTCGGGCACCGGTCACCCAATAGCCGACCGTACGAACTCGCGACGCTTTAAGCACTGTCAGATAGAACCAGATGAATGAATACCAGATCAAGGACAAACTCGCTCTTGATTCATCCTCGGAATAGTCATCGAAAACAAACAGAGAGAGAACAAGAAGCACAAACAGCACCCCCAGAAGAACGGCCGCATCCACCATGAAAATGACGATCCGTCTCATAAATCCGATATAGTCTTCAGGCGCAAAGAAAACACCTTCTCCCAGAGAACGATCTCGTTGAACAGTAGACATTCCAGACTAGCCTCATCAAAACCGGGAACCGTCTCAACCTTGTCCGAACACGTCAAAATCGAGCCCGGCTTCAATAGTACCCCCCACCAACCCGATGTGCAAATACACAGAATTCAGAATATCATGCCACATGGAATTACATCATACGACACTTCACAAACAGAAACCCCGGTTCCGTTGACAACTTCCGAAAGTTTTTCGGGTCGCTCTGTTCCATTTTCGGATCGGGCTTACCTTCGCAAATTCCCACGAGCGTCAGCCCTGCTTCCAGCAAAGGTTGTAAAATCGCCGTCAGCGGTCGCCGATAAAATTCCACCTGCACCGGCCGCCCCAGCGTATCCCATTCATCCACGATTTTTTCCGTCAGAAAATAATTGCCGCTCGGAGAGAACGGGTAATCGACAAACGGGTGATGCGTCGAAAACACAAACAGACCGTTCGGCTTCAAGACGCGTCTGACGTCTCGAAACAGGACAGACAAATCTTCCAGGTAATGAATGGCCAAAGGACAGATCGCCAGGTCATACGCCGCGTCCGCTTCCCGAGGCAGTCCCTGCGCCAGATCCTGTTCGTAACACTTAACGGCATCACCCAGCCTCTGTTGAACCAGCGCCACCATTTCCGGCGAACAGTCAACGGCTGTCACGCGGGCGCCCTGGCTCAGCAGGTACTCCGAGTACACGCCCGGACCGCATGCCAGATCCAGCACTGCTTTGTTTTGAAGTTCAGGCAGCAACGCCAGCAGAGAAGGGCGTTCGTAAAACGCGTTGTAGCTGTTGTCTCGAATCGCCGCCGCATATTCGTCGGCGTGTTCGGAATACATCGGGTTGAACATATTTCACCAGTTCCGGGCAGCAGAGTTTTTGGCAGAAGTCCCGCGACAGTCACTCTGACTTATATAACACGACTCCGTCCCCCCAGCAATGCTTGAGCGAACGGAGTCGATTTCAGATCCCAACTCTGATTTAATACTGCGCGATTTAATACTGCGCGACCGCATTCTCATACAGTTCTTTCGCAATCCCGCGCAATGCATCATCGGCCTGCTGACCGCCGATATTCGTCATGATCACAATCGCAATATCTTTTTCTTTATCGATCCAGATCTGCGCCAGGTTTTTTCCATTCGAGCCGCCATGATAGAGCAGGGGATACGGTGCCCAGTCCACGGTGACCCAACCCCAGCCATGTGCATATTTCCCTTCGGGCGGCGTTCCCGGACGGTTTTCGCCTTTGATCGTGAACACAGGCGTATGAATTTTCTCCACCATTTCCGGTTTGACAATATTGCAAGGCATCCGCGTCCCGTTCCCGGCGTTCCAGCCGGCCCAGGTTGCTAAATCCAGAATCGAAAGGTGCAGACAGCCCGCTGGTCCGAGGACCATTGAGTTATCGGCGTTCGGCCCCGCCATATACGACTTGACCTTGCCATCTTTCTGAACCACATGTCCCAGCGGTGCATCAATTTTCCCGAGTGTTGACTGCGTTCCCAGACCGGCGGTCGTTAATTCGAACGGTTCGAAAATCCGTTCCACAATCAGCTCATCCCACGGTTTGCCGCTGACGCGCTCAATCATTGCACCCGCAATCGTATATCCGCGGTTGTTATAGGCCCACGCCTTCGAAGGCTCAGCCACTAAAGGCAGCTTGACCGATTCCTTGAGCAGCTGGTACCGCTGATCGTTCAAATCGCCATCGACATCAAAATTATCTTTCAGTATCTTCATCAGATTTTCATCGTCGGCACGCATGCCACTTGTATGCGACAGCAGTTGTTCCAGCGTCACTTTTTCAACGCCGGGAGCCATCGAGGCTTTCAATTCCGGAAAAACGTCGCCCAGTGTCGAATCCCATTTCAGCTTGCCTTCTTCAATCATCATGCCCGCGATGGTCGCGGTCATCGCTTTGCCATCGGAGCCCAGATGAAACTTGTCATGAATGGTGACCGGAATATCCGCGCCCATCTTCCGCGTTCCAACCGCACCATATTCAGTCAGCACACCCCGTTCGACCACCGCAGCAGCGACCGCCGGCAGATTGCCCGATTTCAGATAAGGTTCCAGTTTATGATTTATCGTCTGTCCCTGCACAGCGTTCTGCTGAAGAATCAGACTACCCCCGACAAAAAGCAGGACGGCACAAAATCGTAATACAATCATCAGCTAAACTCCCAACTCACGAAACTCAATAATACAGGCCCAGACAACAACACTCTGTGCTTTCTTTATCGTGAATCTGTACAGCCGTCTGTTGAATCTTCACTGAAAAACGATAGAGATTCCAAAATCGACCACGTACGATCCGCGCAGGCTTTATAACTGATCTGCAGAGGCCGCAGCCCGATAACCCGTATAATCCGAGACAACTACCAGCAGGGCGAACGAAATCAGATCGTCAGGAGAAGTATGGCTTGCTTCCGTTTCACAACCGTGCGATCCAGGTTTCCACGTTGAGCACTTCACCCAGGTGATAAAAACAATCGATTCGCGATCGCGGGAATTAATATCTCAGGCAAAAAAAGATGGTCAGGCTATTTTTCCTCAGGAACTTCCTTCAAATACAGTCCCTTCGCCGCGAGTTTGCAAAACCCCACCGCTGTAGAAACATTGAGTAGTACAACCATCAGGATAGCTAGTGGGTGTCCCGAAAGTGGCTTCGTACGGAATTTTACGTGTTAAAGC
>NZ_CALFPF010000127.1 GCF_937919775.1 uncultured Gimesia sp. | reverse complement strand
ATCTGACTGAACGTCGACATGATTTATCCTTACTTTTCACGGATAGAATTGTCTTAACATTTCGTGCTTATCAATAACTATTACCTTGGTAGAAAAAGGGGTAGGAATATTAATATAGTGTCGCAGACCCTTTTTATTTCCCCTAAGCGGAGCGCATCAAGGCTAACACAAAATTTCCAAAATTGAGAACGAGACCAATTTTATAATTCTGAATGAAAAGTAAAACGAAAGGCTTTCGGGACATCCAGGGTGAAAAGGCTGCGTACGTAAAAAATGAAATGTTGATCACAAACGCCAGGATGGCAGACAAGTCAAAATATTTTTGTAGAAACAGTTCAGAACAAAACGCCGGCTGAACCAGGAAACTGCCCAGGAACCACAACGGGTGATCGACAAACGAACTCAAAGGAGATTTGTAGTCACCTGCCCTCGTCAAAAAAATGAAAACGAAACTGAGCAGACAGACTGCGATCAAGAATAAAATTTTGGATCTCACCATACTGGTCTTACCTCAGAGCTTTTTTCAGATTCGCGCCTGGTTTCGTTTTGATTGAGTCAAAAAAGAGGTCAGCGACGGTCTTAATCCGTCAGTTCGTGTTTTGCGTGGTAGCAAAAAAACGAATTTCAGCGAACGGGTATGATCCGCAATGGATGGTGCAGGTCATGGATGCGGTTCCGGAAACACTCAGACAATTATATAAACAACGCCAGTCTGTTGCATCTCGTAAATTAATCAATCAGAGGTGCCCCATTGTGGTATAATTCAGAGTAAGGGCTGATTTCAGTCAATTGATGTCTACTGCAATTACGGTAACAGAAAGAGCAATTCCTTGAGCTTCGAGACTCCCACGATTTTGATGTGTCCGCCCGATTTTTACGGGATTGAGTACGAGATCAATCCGTGGATGAGTCGCAGTCAGCAGAGTGACCCGAAATTCGCCCAGGCGCAGTGGGAGGCGTTGAATCAGCTTCTGCAGACATTGAACGCCCGGATTGAATTACTGACACCCGTCAAAGGGCTGCCCGATCTCGTATTTACTGCCAATGCGGGGCTCATCTGGAAAAACCGCGTTTTTCTGTCCCTGTTTCGACACGAAGCCCGGCAGGGGGAAACGCCCGTTGATCGGGACTGGTTTGAAGCAGCCGGCTTTGAAACGATCGAAATGCCCGAGGGTTTGTTTTTCGAAGGGGCCGGCGATGCGCTCTTTTGCGGCGACACGTTATTCGCCGGTTATCTCATTCGCAGCCATGTCCGGGCGCTGCAATGGGTGGCCGAGCAAATGCACTGCCGGGTCATTCCCTTACAGCTGGTCGACGAATTCTACTACCATCTCGATACCTGCTTCTGTCCTTTGAGCGCCACCGAAGCCATCTATTATCCGCCGGCCTTTGATGACTATGCGCAACACGCGTTGAAAGAACATATCCCGCACCTGATTCCGGTTGTTGAGAAGGAAGCGCAGCGGTTTGCCTGCAACGCCGTCGTGATTGGAAAATCAGTTGTGATGAATACGGGGTGCCCGCAGTTGGAAGCCGACCTCAATCAACGGGGATATGCAACCCATAGCACGCCTCTGGATGAATTCATCAAAGCGGGCGGCTCCGCCAAATGCCTGACGTTAAGGCTGGACGGAGAGGGGGCGGCTGTTTGGCCTTGAGGGAGCATTGTTGCCCAGGCGGGACATGCGATAGATGCCCTCGGACGTTATCTCGGACGGTAAAAACCGTGAGCCCGTATTGACCAGCGAAAGATCGCCGGCGACTGAGATCTGTTTCAAAGGGACCGCGGGAGCGGACGCTTGAAACGTTCCCAGACCGGGGGCCGCGAGGGTTACCTGGATTTCCCCCAGAGCGTAAAGGTTCGGATTATGCTCGGGCAGGGGAGCGGGCAATTTCACAATCCAGGTTTGATTATCGGGTTGACCTGCCCCGAATGAGTTTCCCATACGGGGAGTCTGTGCTTCCGGGGTCGCAGAACAATTGCCGGTCCACTGCGCCAGTGAGATGGTTTTGATCGGGATTGTCGCGAACTGCTCATTCCAGACCCGCAGCAATAATTGTCGCTGACCGTACAGAGTGATTCGAACATTTCCCGAAATCCGCGCGGGATTGCCCAGGCGGTCAAAGCCTTGCAACCGAATCGCCAGCGCGTTCCAGTCTGCTTTTCCCTGTGTATTCAAAGGAGTCGCCTGCACGACAATGTTTGCCAGTTTGCCTGAAACCGGCGCCTGTTCCGGCGGAGCAGGGAAGGCAGCGGGTGCAGGCGGGACGCCGAAGGCCTGTTGTGCGGCTAAGCTTCGCATCATTGCCAGTACATACCCGCGTTCCAGTGTGGGGACTCCCCCAGGAAAATACTGGTTTACCAGAGGTTCGTAGGCTGAAAGAGGGTCATCATGCACGCCCAGTACAACGCCACGACTGCAGCCGGAATGACATTCAACTTCGGCCTGGAGTCCGAAAGGGGGGAGAGACGCTGTATTTGTCTGGTATGCGAGCGGGGTCACGACAGCCGGTCTCTCAGATTGAGTTGAGATATAGTGTGCGTGCTCAACACGGTCGCGGTTCGCTGCCGCCAGTTGAATGGTTTCCTGATCGTAATGACTGTCGCCAATCGTGAGGCGTTTGATCTCGGCCAGCGGGAAACTCTGTTGCGCCGGATCGCCCTGATTCGTTGTTTCCAGGACGAGTGTGCCCGACGGGCCCCATTGGATGCGGTCCGCGCTGACAACATCACCGTTTGTCAGTTCGATTTTGACGTCGGCGTGCAAGACGTCGGTACAAAACAGACTGACGAAGATTGCGATGAATAAATGGCTGGATCGACGCAGCATGGTTTTCCCCGGTTGAGTTTTCTGGCCATTCAGCCGACGGGCGGCGAAAGACGTTTGTCAAACAGGTACTCAGGGGCAAAACGTGCGCCCGGGGGGGCGATCTGTACCTCAGGGATGTCGCCGGGGTGGGAATTCTTAATTTCCCAGACAATTTAGCAGGGTTATGGCAGTTGAATTTGCCAGGTGACGAGTCTGGAGTCCGATCAGAATCCGGATCTGCGGAGAGGGGGCAGATTCGCCACAGGAAACAGAAACCACCAATGCCACCGCTGATTCATTTGTTTGACAGTATTATCAGAGTGACGTATCAAAAGCTTTACAAAAGTAGCTGGAGAGATCCGTGTTTTGAAGCAGGTAGCGGATTCGGTTTTGCCGTGATTTTTCAGCCGGGAAACGGGTAATTCGACCGTCAGAGTGAGCGAAATTACACAAAGTGTGATGAATATGGCACTTAGACCCCGATAATCCCGGAAACAATCTTACGAATATGCTTGACAGCAAGCAAAGAAAGCGTGATGATCATGACTTTC
>NZ_CALFPF010000126.1 GCF_937919775.1 uncultured Gimesia sp. | reverse complement strand
ACGAGTTCTAAACATGTTTCTTTTACAATATCCTATTAGATCAGAGATTTAAAGCTCTCCACTCTAGCTGACTTGCGCTGTCATCATCAAAGTTACCAAACTCGTTTTCTCTTTCCTACTCAATTGATGCCAAACTTTTATTCAAAATTTCAGGAAAAACCAGAATAACTGGTATGAGTGCCTCTTTATCAACTTTGTAATTTCCCCAGACATGCCCGGGAAAATCGACTGACACATCCCACGTGAACCCCTCGTCTCGAAACCGCTCAATTGAGCCCCTGAGCACGCTCGCTTTCACACAACCTAGGTCAGGGTTCAATCAGAGCCGGGTCGTGCGGCGCACAAAAAAACCGGCTCCGATGCATTTTCCATCGGGGCCGGTCTTTGATGTAGCTTTGGTCAACGACTTCTGTGTGAAAACACTAAGACTTCTGACCGACAACACGCTTACGGATATCTGTTTCCAGAACGCCGAATGCCTGTTCATGACGCTGTAGAGCCATGGAGAGTGCGCTAAGCAATCGTTTGGCTGTGAAGTGATTCAGAATAATGCGCTGGCCCACAGTGATTTCCGTGTTGGTCGGATCAAGCGGTTGTGGATTCAACCCCAAGTCCAGAATCAATTCCTCTGGAGTACTGGAAACTCGGCAGAAGTTAGCATAGCTGGCTGAGACATTACTGTCATTCACTTTGACCTGCTGCTGTTGCGGGGCTGGAGCTGGTGCTGCTGCTGCAGTTGTTTCTTCACCTGGTTTGTCGTCTTTTTTAGCACTCACGCTTGTGTTCTCCTGAATGTTACAAAATCTTAAGAAGTAATTGGTTCCAGAAATAGGAACCTGAACTGATTTGGGGAGCAGATATCGCCTGCGAGAACAGGCAAATCAGCCCATAAAATTGAATGGTCTGTCCTGGTTTGCTCCAAGACTCCTGAAACATACCATCCCGCTGTTCAGCATTCAAGAACAGAAAGGACAGACTTGCAAACTCTTTCAAGACAGTCATCAATGGCTACCGAAAATGACTGTATGTTGACAAAAAGCAACTCCGTTACCCATTTTTCCCACAGTAGCCAATTAATAAAACATAGAGAAAAAAAGCCCTTATGGTGATCTCTAGGAACCTCATAAGGGCTGGGTTTAATACTGTGTTAATAAAATACCGATTTAAAGAATTGGACCTGCCCAGTCAGAGAAGACATCATCAAATCCGGCATCGAACTGTTCACTCATTCCAGACAGAGCCAGATCATGCTCAATCAGATCCGAACTCTTGAGAGTGTGAGTTTCTCCACCATTGATAATTGCCAATCCATTGAGACGCAGATCACTGACCAGTTCTTCACTCAGACCTTCCAGAACAGTCAGATCAAGCTCGTTCTGATCCAACGCGGTCAGTTTGAGATTCAGGTGGTTCAGTGCCAGATTGACTTGTGGCAGTCCAACTTCGCTCAATTCCGACAGACTGTTGGAAATCGAAAATACGACTGGTTCCAAAGCGGCAACTGGTGTAAACGCTGTCATCATTTGATTTCCAGCATCAGCGTCAGTTGCTTCAAGCTGCTGTGTCAGCGGCAGATTGGCTGTTAAAGGAGCATTCACACCTACCAGAATATCAAAGTTGCCGGTAGCCGCCGATGCATGTGCGGCCTGCAGAATGAGTGCATCCAATACAGAAGGCAGTTTGCGGACACCCGGATCTAAAGTTGCATTCAGAACATCGCCGGCATGAACCGTGTCATCCAGGTGCAAGCCGTCATCTGTCAGTGTCGCTTCAAATCCACTGCCGACAAAACTCAATGTCCCGCCGACACCCACTTCTATATGGCTTTGGAACGGAGCATAGGAGTCTGTGAAACCGGCAACGTGGCCAATTTCATGCAACAGTACGGTGAGCAGGTCGTAACGGCCGGCGGCATCAGAACTGCTGTCAGCCGTGTAAGCGACGCCCCCTTCCAGCTCAGAACCACCAAAGGCAGTCGTAGAGATATCAGAATACCAGCCCAGACCGGCGGCATTGTCGTCGAGTGTGATCATGCCGGCTACAGGACGTCCCTGCTCGTCGACGGCGGTAATCTGCCCTTCACCCAACTGAGTCCCACCGAGGTCGGTAATCACCAGTTTAATATCAAGTGGCTGATCCATGCCTAATGCTGCCTGCCAGATTCCCAGAGCCTCGTCCATCACTTCATCAATGGAGGAATTGCCTGTGATATCTGTCGTTTTTCCGTACCAGCGTTGCAGGAAGTTCGCCGGATAAACGACTTCTTGTGTACCACCTTTATGCACACCGTAATTCGTGGCAAAGAAACTCAGATCCTTAAAGTTCACGGTGCCGCTCTTGTCAGCATCGAGAGCCCAGACATAAGGCGAGTTCGTATCGAGTACATTCTGACCATAAACAGAAGCCAGAATCATCAGGTCACGAAAATTGATGACATCATCATCGTTCACATCATAGGCAATCGCCCACAGGTCCGTTTCGGGAGCATCACCAATCAGCAAGGTGGTCTGGGCATCATTCGTCAGATTGATGCTCACGTTGCTCAGTGACAGACCCAACGCATGCGGTCCGATGAATTTGTCTTCAAAGTCAATTGAGACATCATCCTGCTCCAGCGATTCAAACTTCACTCGGGCCAACAGGGCTTTCTTACCGTTCCCTGTTTTTTCACCCTCGGCGATACCACTTAATCCGGACACCACACCCGTGACATCATCGATCACTGCCTGACCCGAAGCGGCAAAGGCACTGCCAAATTCAATCGTCGTGGCGGTGAAGAAATTCGTGTTGTAATTCAAATCGGCAACAGCGTTGATGATGCCTTTCGCATCCGCGGACTCCACGTAAACTTCGACCCAGAACGAACTCCACTCATCAATCCAGGTATCACTGGCAGGCAAAGCAGAAGTCTGGCCGCTTGCGTCCAGTTCTGTCTGAGTGCGAACCACCACCAGATCGACGGTGGTTCCTTCTTCCAGGGTGCTGGCTGTTTCGATGGACTGCGTACCATGTAATGGAGGGATTCCATTCTGCACGGTAATCGTCAGGTCATATGTCCCAACATCTGTTGGGGAAACACTCCCCATATTACCAACAGTCGTAGTTGGATCATACGTCGCGTTACCGAAAGCACTCACACCAATATAGTAAGTTCCGGTCGAAGACGCGACGAAGGAAATGTAAGAATCCACTCCGAAGAAAAATTCATCCGGGGCCACATCATCATTAGAAGTATTGAGTTCATTGCCCGCAGCATCAAAGATCCGCAGATAACTGTCGAGCCCGGTATTAAACTGATCGGCATCGACATCCACAATGACGGTATCGCCGGCATCCAGCTGAACCATGAACATGTCCACATCCAGCAATGGATCAGCCAAAGAACTGTTGTTACCAAGAATCCCCTGGTAGACCTCTGTCCCGGGAGTCGCCGAGCTCAATGGAGTGACTTCAGCTGTGGAAATCGTATCGCCGAATTCATCCGTATTTTCCTGACCTACAGTGAAGTAGGAAGTCACGGAGCCCACAAAGTTCAACACCACATCTTCGCCACCCGAAGTCGTGAAGCTGAGCGTTCGGCTGACGGGAATAATCAGTTCAAATACTCCCGTTGAAACTTCAGTTATTTTTGCCTGATCCCAGCTGTCCAGGCCAGCAGGAGGTGCAATACCAATACCCGGATTGAAATAAGTCATTGTCAACCCAGACGCCACGTCCGAACTTCGGTCACCTATGAAATTACCAAAGGTGGGTATCGCAACGAACGAATCAATTTGACCATTCGCCAGAGTCCAGTCTTCGGTAATGTTAAACTGACCATCCATGCTCAGTGTCTGATCTGTGGAAAAGACCGTGGCAATGGCATCACGGATCGCCGAGTACAAATTACCATTGACCCCTGGACCTCCCACGTCTGGTATCTGTTGACGTCCCTGCAGACCGAAATCAGCTAAATCGAAATCATTGAAGTTTCCAAGTGCATCACGATTGGGCCGTGATTGCCCACTCGGATTGACTTCGACCAGTGAATCAATAATTCGAATCGTCGTGGGATTATTGATATCATCGACAACAACACCCAGACGACCACTCAGACTGGTGCTGTCTAAACCCGGTGATTGCGTTTGCGGATCCAGATCCAGGATCGTGCCACCACCCAGATCGATGGTCCCCGAGATCGACAGACTGCTCAGATCGGTTTGAATGAAGAACTCTGACGGTTGAACTTGTGTCACAGAGGTACTGACAATCGAAATCTGACTCAGATCGATTTCGTTACCACGCCTGACGGAATCATCGCCCGGCGTAATGTTAATGCTGTATACTACCGGATCCGCATCCGGTGTTGCCGCATCTGCAATGAACGACACATAACCAATCCGGGCATACCCATTGGTCGCAAAACCTGGGAGCACCGTTAATCCGCTAAAGTCATTCACAATACCATTGAAGTTACAAAATTAT
>NZ_CALFPF010000125.1 GCF_937919775.1 uncultured Gimesia sp. | reverse complement strand
TTGTGACGATTGATCTCAATATAACAGGAAATGATTGAAGGTTGGAATCCATATTTACCATCCCTGCCCTCCATTCGGACACGATTAACAAGTGTCCGACTATTAGAATTAGTTGAAGTGCCTCATGCAGCCGGTATTAAAAAATCTTTCGATCGGTTTTGTTGTTCTAGTTAGCAGCATTGCCTGGACTACTGCCGGAGCGAACGATGCTGTGCCCCAGAGACTGAGTCCCGTCGAATCACCTGTAGAGTTTCTTAATGAAACAGACGCAAAAATCAGCGAACCTGTTCTGGACTCTGAAATCAGCCCGATCAGTTACGCGCTGGACCAGGATGGCTCCTGTGATGCATTGCAAAATGGTTCTGCGTGCGAAACGTGTGTGCCATCGGCGGATTGTGGATATGACTGCGAAGAGAGTTTCTTCACGCGCCAGTATTTAACGGGTGACCTGTTCGGAGCGCGTTCCTCGCTCGCCGAGAGTGGCATTCTCATGGACCTGCAATTGACGCAGTTCTATCAGGGGGTCAGTAGTGGCGGCCGCAGCAGGAACTTCGCGTATGGAGGCAAAGCAGATTACATGTTCACATTCCAGGGAGCAAAGCTGGGATTGAATGAAGGATTTTCTGCGATTCTGCACGCGGAAACACGGTTTGGTGATGATATCGATGCCGATGCAGGCCTGTTGAGTTTTCCCAACAGCAACATGTTTTACCCTTTACCTGGCACAAATCAAACGGCGATCACCGGCTTGATGTTCATGCAGGCCCTCAGTGAAAACTTCGCGTTGACTGCAGGAAAATTTAACCTGCTTGACCTCTGGAATATGATCTATCCCAATACCGGTCGTGGTATCAACGGGTTTATGAATCTCTCGCTCATCGCGCCGACTCCGATTATCCGGACGACGAATTTATCGATTAACGGGGCAGGTGCTCTGGGATTGTATGAGGGACAGATCCAGAGTGCATTGATAGTGTATGATACGAACAATTCCTCTACAACAGCCGGTGTGGATGACTTGTTTAGCGACGGTGCCGTCATACTTGGCTACGGGCGCATCTTTACGGAACTGGGGGGCCAACCCGGCTCTCATGCCTTGCTTGGAAACTGGAGCAGTCGTTCTTACACCTCAGTTGATCCCACCAGTTGGACGGTCATTCCCGGTCAGGGTATCGCCGCTGGAACACAGACCGGCTCCTGGACCATCAGTTATATTCTGGATCAGGTACTTTGGACTGACAGCTGTAATGAGAAACGGAATCTGCGCCTGATGAGTCAGTGGATGCTCGCCGATGGAAATCCGAACCCATACCGCTGGAGTAGCAACGTTGCCTTGCAGGCCAATGGGTTGGTCCGCTGCCGCGAGCAGGACTCAATGGGCGTGGGCTACTTTTACAACGAACTCAGCAGCGACTTTAAACAACTGGTAAACCCCATTGTGGGCTTGCGAAATGTGCAAGGGGTCGAGTTATATTACAACGCCGCCATAACTCCCTGGTTTCATTTAACGGCGGACCTGCAAGTGCTGGAAGATGCGAACGCAACCGATAAAACTTCCGTACTGCCAGGATTACGGGCGAATCTGCGTTTTTAACGCATCCAACTGACTGACCCGAAATCCGAACTCTTGTCGCATCCGCCTGGCTGGTCTGGTTAAGTCATGTTGGCATCAAAGCCCTTGCTTTCGCATCCCAAGCCCCCAACGTTAAGCTATGAGGATTCTATGGGTACGACCGCAGAAGATCCCTGGCGTATGATGATTTCGCTCGAAACACTTAAGGCTAATATATCAATCCAACCGAACTTAATGATTGTAGCGACGCGATTTATCGCCGTCTGTGAATCTATTGGCCCTGCAATCATTACAAGCACCAAATTTATGAAAAACTGCACGGATACAAATGGTCCCACTTTCAATTTCCGATCCATTACGGTCGGTCTGATCATTGCCGCCGTCATTCCCCTGGAAGTCGGCTGCGCTGTTAATTCCGCAATCAGTCAAAATAAGGCCGAGCAACCAGGAATCGTTTCATCCGGTATCGATGGTGGTAAGTCAGAACGCGATACAAGCACGCCTCCAAACACCGTAGCCGGGAAGGCCCACGACTCAACCGCGAAAGGGTCTCAAACTGATTCATCAATCCGCTTAGTGCGCGGCGAAAGTCAACAGCACGAATCATCTGCATTGCGGCCGATTCAGGCAAAGTTGGAAAATATCAGTTTGAATCCTGTCGACGAAGAACCTGCACTGAATGGAATGATCACTCTGCAGGAACTTGAAACACTTGCATTAGAAAACAACCCAACCATCTCTGAACTCGCAGCCTCAACTCAGAAAGCCGCCGGGTACAGAAATCAGGTACTTACCAGACCCAACCCTGTGGTTGGATATCAGGGACAACAGCTGGCAGATCGTGGAACCGACCAGCACCTGGCCTTTATCGAACGAGAATTTGTCACCGGAGATAAGCTCGAACTTAACCAGCGCGTCTTGAATGCCACCTTGTGCGCACAGTTACAGGAACTCGAAGCGCAACGTTACCGCGTCACGACAGATATTCGGACGCGATTTTATCAGGCGCTCGCCATTCAGAAACAAATCGATCTGATCACCGAATTCTCCACAGTCGCAGAAAAGGGACTCAAGTTTGCTGAGTTGCGAAAGGAAGCCGGAGAAGGCTCTCAGGTCGACGTTCTGCAGTCTCAGATCCTCAAGAGTGAAGTTCATCTTGCAAAACGACAAGCGAATGCGAAGCTCGCTGCCATCTGGAGAGAGATCTCGGCTCTGGCAGGGGTGTCTGATCTTCCCTTTGCAAGACTGGACGGCACGCTTCCCACAAAGACTGATATAGTGGACTGGGATGGACTCGCCGCCTCACTGGTGGCATCCAGTCCCGAATACAGTGCCGCCCAGGACCGTATTTCCCGCGCTCACGCCGCTCTGCAACGTCAGCAGGTACAGCCCATTCCGAACATCGCCGTCCTGCTGGGAGCGGGTGTAGACTACGGCACTAATTCTGGAATGCTCAACCTGCAGGTAGGTGTTCCCTTACCTGTCAGTAACAAAAATCTGGGAAACATCGAGGCGGCACAAGCGGAAATCTGCCGTGCTCAAATGGAAGCACAACGCATCCAGAATAGTATTGAAGCTCGCTTAGCGATTGTTTCCAAAGAGTATGATACCGCAGTCGCCGCCATCGAAACGTATTCTTCCGACATCTTACCCAGTGCCAGTTCCTCCATGAAACTGGCAGATCAGGCATATCAGGCTGGTGAAGTCGCGTTCTTGCAGGTTCTCAGCACGCGAAAAACCTTCTTTGACTCCAATCTCCAATACATCAACGCTCAGTCACAGTTTGCCATTGCACAAGCCAAGATTGACGGCTTCGTTCTGACAGGGGCGCTTGACACCGTACGCGATGACAGCGGAGACGCCAGCCTGCGGGATCTCACATTCAGCCAGCAATAGTCTGTTTCTAAAAAACAATACTTAAAAAAGGGCCAGATCTTAAGTCATGAGACCTGGCCTTTTTTGTATTCCCCCCCC
>NZ_CALFPF010000124.1 GCF_937919775.1 uncultured Gimesia sp. | reverse complement strand
TTTATTTATTACCCAGCAATGTATACAGACGCTACATTACTTATCGTCACTTTGAGACGCTCAAACGCACCAATTTCTGCGTAACCAACCTGCCCGCGCTCAAAAATGCTCGTGCGGGCGAAGACGATGGCCATCGATTTCATAATCCCGGGCCGGAATCCCGATTGAATGCAGGACGTGAGACGACCAGCTTGGCCAGGGGGACCAGAACGACCGGTGGGACGCAGAGACATTCAGGGGGGCCCATAACAGAACCGAAAGCAGTGCCGTCGCCAGAATCACGGGAATGTCCCATCGATAACGCGTCAATGTTTGCGAAGATGACCAGTCGCACGTCGTCAATCGGTGAGCGCGTTGCTGAATCAGGCTGGGACTGTTCTTGAAGGTAAATCCGGCCGAGAGCGTTTTCCAGCCTCGTTTCTGTTGCTCGGCAAAATGTAAAAGGCTTTTCAAATAGACCAAAGCCTCGTTGCTGCTGTGTACAGACTGGTTGTCGCAATAAAATTCTCTACTGCATACTGCCTGTCGCGAACTCCACCAGACCAGGGGATGGAACCAGAAAACCGCTTCTACTAATCTTTGCAGAAACAGATGTAAGGGGTGAGCCGCCCGGAGATGTTCTGTCTCATGGCGAATGATCATCGCCCGTTCCTCTGCAGCGAGAGAGAGAATCGATCGCGGAAGCACAATCACAGGCTGATGAATTTGCCAGCAGAACGGAGTATGAGTTTCCTCGCTGCAGAGTAATAAAATCGGCTGGGTACCAACCTGCAGGTTTTCCTGATCAGCCAGCAGTTTCTGCTCTAACGGTTTCGCACGGTTCAGAATTTTTACGGTTTGAATCGTGCCTGAAACCAATGCGCACAACGAAATCGAAACTCCCGTGAGCCAAATGATTAACAAAACCTGGCCCATACCCGCCTCCATGTGCTGAACTGCTTCCAGGTAATTGCGATTTTCATTCAGGCTGGAAGAAAATAATCGGGGATGCGGAAAACAGAATGCCAGCAGAAACAGCAGCAGCAGCAAGATATGACAAACAGCCCACAAACGATGAGCAGACTGCGATTTCCTGCCAGAATGTACCAGTACCCCGGTCACACCAATCAGAACTGTTGATTGCAGCGAGAGTGACACAATTGTTTCCAGGAAACTGGCAGGCGTCATGGATTGCTCTCCAGTTTATTGATGGCGGTCTTGAGCGCTGAAATGTCTGACTCAGACATATTCTCATTTTCCAGCAGATTCACCATGAGCGTCGGCAGCGAATCTCCCAGCAGAACCTGTTTCAACTGACTGAGCATCGATTGAGACACAGCTTCACGGGAGACAGCCGCGCGGTAAATATAAGCACGCCCCCGTTTGACCCGATGCAGCACTTTTTTCTTTTTCGCCAACAGTGTGAGTGTTGTCATCACTGTGGTATAGGCCAGTTCGCGCGGTAACGCATCACAGACATCCTGCACACTTGCCTCTTCCAGTTCCCAGATCACCCCCATCAATTCGAGTTCATAGTGAGTGAGTCGATAATCTTTCACAGGCATCCCATCAAATGAAGAACGTAAATAATTCAGAGTGCAGATTTTAGCGATTCGCAAGCTAACTGAAAACCTGTTTTTCAGGACATTTTTCTACCCTTGGGGAAACAATTGACTTCAGCGGGTGGGCATCATATTCAGAAACCGGCATTTACTACTATAACAATAGTTGTTATGGTTCGTCCCGTTAATCTTCAAAGATTCCTACGGTATGGGAATCGTGCAAACAAGTCAGCAATGCAGATACAAAAAAGACAAGGATTCGTCTGATGACACATCTGATTTCAAACAATAAACGGATTTATTTCCTGGCAGGTTGCTTCAGTCTTTTCAGCATCAGCCTCTTTTCTTCCGGAATCGAATCTGCCAGCGGTCAGGATCAAAAAAGCCTGCAACAATCACAGGTCACTGCGGGCGAGATTGATACCACAACCAGCAAAGTCTACACCTATGTCGGAAAAACCGGCTTTGGTCACGAGCATGCCGTCATTGGCGAGATCAAATCAGGCTCGCTGAATCTGGGTGCCAGGAACAATGCCGGCAAAATTGTATTTGATATGACCACCTGGAAAGCAGATACGGCACCGGCACGGCAATATATCGGTTTGAAAGGTTCTACCGCCGCCTCAACACAAAACGAGGTGAATGCGAACATGCTGGGAAGCAGCGTACTGAATGTCCAGAAATATCCTACAGCTACCTTTGAAGTTGTGTCAGCGCTCCCCGTCAAACAAAATGTGCCCACGGGAAAAGCGTTCTACCAGTTGGACGGCAAGTTTACGCTGCATGGCGTCACACGAAACCTGAAGCTGATCGCGGAAGTCACTGAAGCAACTCAACGCAACCATTTGCGTGCCAGCTTTACTATTAAGCAGACCGATTTTGGCATTACCCCCTACAGCAAAGCATTTGGAGCGGTCGGCGTAACGGATGAGCTGAAAATCTATGGTGAGATCGATGTTGCCAAATAATGGTCAGTTATTTTCCTGCTTGTTGACTGCCATGTCTCTCACATCATGAATCTGGTTTTTTCAAATGATTAGTTGCCCCACCGTACAAAAAGACGTCATTCGCAGCCACTACAATTTAACAACCCTGTTTTATCGTTTACTGTGGGGGCGGCACATTCACCACGGACTGTGGGAGGAAAACAGCAGTGCCACACATGATAATTCTGCCTATGAGAAGTCATCAGCGATTGCACAACAGCAATTGACGGAGACGCTTGCCGGATTCCTCAACATTCAACCCGATGAAAGTCTGCTCGATGTTGGTTGTGGCATGGGCGGGTCGTCGATTCATCTGGCAAAAACGTTCGGCTGTCAGGTAACAGGTATTACGCTGAGTCCGGTACAGAAACGCTGGGCCACATTGGAATCACGGTGGCGCGGGCAACGCCACAACACACAGTTTCTCTGTCAGGATGCAGAAACCGCAGAATTCCCGCCGGAATCATTCGATGTTATCTGGAGCATCGAATGCACGGAACATCTGTTTGACAAACAGGCCT
>NZ_CALFPF010000123.1 GCF_937919775.1 uncultured Gimesia sp. | reverse complement strand
TCAGGACAGTATTTCGTCCTGTGAAAATATTTACGCTCAACATATTCTCAGGAGATCCCGTCATGGCGACAGACGTTCTTGATTCCGTAGCAACCACTCCACGTATCCGACAGACCCAACTCCTGATTGATGGAGAGTGGCGCGATGCAGTCAGCGGAAAAACATTCGCGACGGTGAATCCCGCAACCGAAGAAGTGATTGCCGATGTCGCCGAAGGAGACGCCGCCGATATTGAACTGGCAGTCAAAGCCGCGCGAAGGGCATTTGAATCGGGCCCCTGGTCCAAGATGGATGCCCGCGATCGGGGGCGATTAATGAATCGTCTGGCGGATCTGGTGGAAAGTAACATCGAAGAACTGGCGGCTTTGGAATCGCTGGATAATGGGAAACCGATTCGTGACAGCCGCGCAGCCGATTTACCGCTGGTGATTGACTGTCTGCGTTATTATGCCGGCTGGTCTGACAAGATTGAAGGGGCCACCATTCCGATTCGGGGGAATCACTTTTGTTATACCCGCCGTGAACCGCTAGGAGTGGCAGGGCAGATCATTCCCTGGAATTTTCCTTTATTGATGACGGCCTGGAAATGGGCGCCCGCCTTGGCGGCAGGTTGTACGATCGTCATGAAACCCGCCGAACAGACGCCGCTCTCCTGTTTGAGAATGGCAGAACTGGCGATGGAAGCGGGCATCCCACCGGGAGTGATCAATGTGGTGCCCGGATATGGGCCGACAGCAGGGGCGGCGCTGGTGAAGCATCCGGACGTGGATAAAATAGCCTTCACGGGGGAAGATGCCACCGCGAAGATTATTATGGCCGATGCGGCCGCGACTTTGAAACGATTGACATTCGAACTGGGAGGCAAAAGTCCGAATGTCGTTTTTGCCGATAGCGACCTGGATGCTGCGGTTGCTGGTGCGGAATTCGGTCTGTTCTTCAATCAGGGACAATGCTGTTGCGCCGGAAGCCGGTTGTTTGTAGAAGAAGCCGTGCATGAAGAATTTGTTGCCAAAATTGTCGCAAAAGCAGCCTCGCGCAAGCTGGGTGACCCGTTAAATCCGGAAACCACACAGGGCCCGCAGGTCGATCAGGCTCAGATGGAGAAAATCTTAAGTTATATCCAGAAAGGGAATGCAGCCGGCGCTCAGTGTGTGACCGGGGGATCGCGGTTTGGTGACAAAGGGTATTTTGTTGAACCAACGATCTTTGATCATGTGACCGATGAAATGTCCATCGCCACTGATGAAATCTTCGGGCCAGTCATGAGCATCCTGTCCTTCAAGAACATTGATGAAGTGATTGCCCGGGCCAACAATACACAGTTTGGTCTGGCCGCCGCTGTCTGGACCCGCGATGTGAAAAAAGCACACCGTCTGGCCAACAGCATCAAAGCAGGCACTGTCTGGGTGAACTGTTATGATGTGTTCGATGCTGCCGCCCCGTTCGGGGGGTTCAAGCGGAGTGGAATTGGCCGTGAACTGGGAGCAGCGGGACTTGCCAGCTATACGGAATTGAAAACCGTCACGATGAGTCTCGAATAATTGCTTCGGCTCAGTAAAGATGCTTTGTGATTCGAAATGTGAGTCAGAACAGCGAAGGCGGAAAGTTCGAACCTGCTGTCCCATAGTGGTTTAGTATGATTTTTTACCATCCCACTTGTGGTGTAAGGATCGACCGATAATAAATATCTGCTATAATCTCGCCTTATCTGTACTCAATTAATTCGGAACAGGAAGTTCTAATGGGCTCATGGCATATCATTTTTACACTAGGGATGTTTCTGGCAGCAGGGCTGTTGTCAGGCATTTTGGCGGAGTTATTCCGTCTGCCTAAAGTGACTGCCTATCTGTTAATGGGAGTTTGTCTGGGGCCGGCGATCTTTGATGTGGTCCCACATCAGCATATTGAAGAATTAAAACCGCTGACCGATCTGGCGATGGCGCTGGTTCTGTTTGGTCTGGGGAATCACTTCACATTATCGCGCCTCAGGCGTTTGTTTCACCGTGTGCTGCCGTTGTCATTGAGTGAAATTCTCGCCACTTTTTTTATTGTGTTTGCAGGATTATTACTGGTCGGTGAGTCCGGCAGTGCTGCCATTCTGCTGGGGACAATGGCCATTGCCACGGCACCGGCGACCACCATTCTGGTTCTCAAGGAAATGCAGTCAGAGGGGCCGATTTCCGAGTACACGGGAATCCTGGTGGCGCTTAATAATTTCGCGTCGATCATCGCCTTTGAGGTCATTTTTGTCGCCGTCTATGTTTTCAAAGGGGACACACAGAGTGCTTCGGTACTCTCGCAGCTGGGCCATTTGAGTATGGACATCTTCGGTTCCATTTTCATCGGCATCTTCGGCGGATTGATGATCAGCTACGGCAATGCCGTCATCAAAGGCAGCCGCCGGATGATCATGCTCCTCGGAGTGATTGCACTGGCGCTGGGACTGTGTCGCACGACAGGTCTGCCTTACATGCTGACCTTTCTCGCGATGGGATTTACGGTAGCCAATTCGCTGGCTGAGGAAGACGTTCCCAAGGTGGAAGCAGAATTGAATCCACTCACCGGATTTCTGTGCGTGCTCTTTTTCATCATACATGGCGCCGAACTGGAGCCGAAGCAGTTTATGGAGGCCGGTCTGATTGGCGGAAGCTATATCGTCCTGCGTCTGCTGGGTAAATATTTCGGTATCCTGATTCCTGCCAGAATGCGTGGTGAAGAACCGGAAGTTTCTCTGTGGCTGGGAACCACACTGTTTGCACAAGCGGGAGCAGCGATTGCCCTGTCGGCGATTGCCGTCAGTCGCGACCCCGAATTGGGAAAACATCTGCAGACAATCATTTTAGGCTCGGTGGTGTTTTTTGAAATCGTCGGTCCCATTATGATTCGCCAGTCCGTGCTGCGGGCGGGAGAAGTCCCACTGATTAATGCGATTCACCATACCGCCGGTGATCCGATCAGCGAATTTCAGGCAATGATTCGGAGATTTCTGGTCTCGTTTGGTCTGCTGTCCGAAATTGATCAAGCTGCGGATCAGATTCTGGTAGAACAACTTTATCGAAAGAATGTCAAAGGGATTTCTCAAACAGCGACTTTTAATGAAGTCATCTCCTTCATTGAGCATAGTCACGACAATACATTCCCGGTGCTGGGCCCCAATGAAGAAGTTGTGGGTGTCATCCGCTATCAGGACCTGAGCAATACCTTGTTCGATCCCAAGATCGGTTCTCTGGTCAGGGCGGCGGATCTGGCGACCAGCCTCGAAACGGTCGTTTACCCTGACGATTCGTTATCACGCGTCTGGAGCAAATTTCGGGAAGGGTCTTATGATTGCCTGCCCGTCGTTTCAAGAGAGCAGCCGCATCGCATGCTGGGTGTGATTCGGCGCTGGGAAATTCTGAAGTATTATATCAAAGGCCATCGTTCCGCGCAGACTAGTGAGGCAAAGTGAACCCGCGTGCTTCAGACGCTATGAGCTGGAATTACAACAAACTATTGCGATCCAACAGAAAACCCCTAAACTGCATGAACAAATCAGATTTTCATGCTGAAAGTACTGGATCATCACACAGTTTTAATGAGGATTGTTTGCAGTGAATCGAGTCGCTTTAATCACGGGAATTAATGGTCAGGACGGTTATTATCTTTCCAGATTTCTGGAAAGCAAAAATTATGACGTGCATGGAATTACCTCCTGCAGTAAACCGGGGATCGGTGAGCCTCCTCGAAATTGCTACTATTGTGATTTTGCAGAAGGTTCTAATCTCAATCAGATTCTGACGAAAGTACAGCCGGATGAAATCTATCATCTGGCGGCCCAGAGCCATGTGCGGCTTTCGTTTGACATCCCCGTTTATACCGCTGAAGTGACCGGCGTGGGTACGCTCCGTCTACTGGAGGCGTTACGGTATTATGAGGAACAGAGCCAGAAAAAAATCCGTTTTTATCAGGCCTCTTCCAGCGAAATGTTCGGTAAGGTTGTCGAATCTCCACAAAGCGAGACGACTCCCTTTCACCCGCGCAGTCCGTATGCGTGTGCCAAAGTTTTCTCCTACTGGCAGACGATCAATTACCGGGAATCGTATGGCATGTTTGCCTGCAATGGGATTCTGTTTAATCATGAATCTCCACAGCGCGGTGAAGCATTTGTTACCAGAAAAATTACCAAAGCAGTGGCGCGAATTAAACTGGGCCTGCAGGACAAACTCTTTCTTGGAAATATCGATGCCAAAAGGGACTGGGGTTTTGCAGGCGACTATGTCGAAGCGATGTGGCTGATCTTGCAGCAGGAAAAACCGGATGATTTTGTCATCGGAACGGGAGAAACGCATTCCGTGCGCGAATTTCTCGAAGCCGCTTTTAGCGCGGTGAAACTGGACTGGAAGAAATATGTCGAGATCGATCCACAGTACTATCGTCCTGCGGAAGTCGAATTACTCTGTGCAGACCCGACAAAAGCACGCCAGAAACTGAAATGGGAACCTAAAGTGACGTTCGAAGAGCTGGCGCGGCTGATGGTGGAAGCCGATCTGAAGTTGACCGAGCAGCAAAAAATCCTCGATGCAGCGAAATCCTGAGTCAGTCCACTCTTTCCCACTTCCAGCGCGGATTCAGCACATGTCAATTCGAAAAGAAATCGAAGACCTCCGACAGAAAATCGAGCATCATAACCGTCTCTATTATCTTCAGGCAAAGCCGGAAATATCGGATCGTGAATTTGATCGATTAATGAAACGGCTGGAACAGCTGGAAACCGATCACCCGGAATATGATGCTCCGGACAGCCCGACGAAAAAAGTCGGGGGGGCTCCGATTGAGGGATTTCAGACTGTGGCGCATCGTCTGCCGATGCTGTCGATCGATAATATCTTTGAAGAGGAAGGGCTCAGGGAATTTGAGACCCGCATCTGTAAACTGCTGGGCGAAGAGCAGGTGGAGTTAACCGCGGAATACAAGATTGACGGGGTCGCCGTTTCGCTGATTTACGAGCACGGTCAACTGGTTCAAGGTGTGACGCGCGGTGACGGGCAACAGGGGGATGACATCACGCATAATGCGCGTACCGTCGGCGGTGTTCCGTTACGCCTGCAAACGAACGATCCTCCTGAATTACTGGAAATCAGAGGCGAGGCGTTTATCAGCAATTCTGACTTTCAGATTTTGAATGTGGAAATGCAACGGCAGGGAAAAGAGCCGTTTGCCAATCCCCGAAATACGACGGCGGGAGGCTTGAAACTGCTTGATCCCAAACTCTGTGCAACGCGAAAGATACGTTTTTTCGCGCATGGAATCGGAGCGGTCGCCGGCGTCGATTATCAAACACATCTGAATTATCTGGCTGCGATTCAGGAAATGGGAATTCCGGCGACACCGAATGTCGAGGCTTTTCCGAATCTGGAATCAACATTACAACACGTGCAGTCGATGATGGATGATTTACATACTCTCGATTTTGAAGTCGACGGGATTGTGCTCAAGGTCAACCGGTTTGATCAGCGCGAATTGCTGGGAAATACATCGAAAAGTCCACGCTGGGTCGTGGCTTATAAATGGGAACGTTATGAAGCGGTGACCAGAGTCGATTCGATCGACTTTCAAGTCGGCAAAACAGGAACGGTCACTCCCGTGGCGAATCTGGAGCCGGTTCAAATCGCCGGGACATCGGTTGCCAGAGCCAGCTTGCACAATCGCGATGAAATGGAACGCCTGGGCATTCAGATCGGTGACTGGGTAGTGGTGGAAAAAGCCGGGAAAATTATCCCGCATGTGATCCGGGTTGAAGAACACCTGCGCGATGGAACACAACAGGAACTGGAATTTCCGAACCACTGTCCCGAATGCAATGCAGAATTAGTCAGAGATGAAGGAGGAGTTTATATACGCTGTCCTAATCCAGATTGTCCCGCGTCGGTCCGCGAAACACTGCGTTTTTATGCTTCGCGGCAGGCAATGGATATTGAGGGGATGGGAATCAAGATGATTGAGCAACTGCTCGATCAGGGCTTCATCAAAGGACTGGCAGATATTTATCGGCTGCATGAGCATTATGGTCAACTCGTCACGCTGGAACGCCAGGGAGAAAAGTCGATTGAGAATCTGCTGGAAGGAATCGAACGTTCCAAACAGCAACCCGTCTGGCGGTTGCTGACCGGTTTGAACATTCGGCACGTGGGCACCAGTAATGCGCGTATTCTTGAAAAACAGTTTGGAACCATTCAGGAGATCGCGCAGCAGAGTGTTGAAGATCTGGCTGCCGTAGATGAAATCGGCCCTGTGATCGCAGAATCGGTGCATACTTTTTTTCATTCCGATTTTGGCATCAAACTCATTCAGGAATTGCAGTCGCTGGGCCTGAATATGGGAAGTCCCGTGGAAAAAACAGAACAAACACCGGGAATTCTCGATGGAAAAACGCTTGTGGTAACAGGAACCTTACCCAGCCTGACCAGGGACGAAGCCAAAGAGCTGATTCAAAAGCATGGCGGTAAAGCCGCGGGAAGCGTTTCTGCAAAAACCGATTATCTACTGGCCGGGGAAAAAGCGGGCAGTAAATTGACGAAAGCAGAGGAACTGAATGTTCCCGTGTTGTCGGAAAGCGAATTTTTAGAGATGTTAAATGAAACGGTTTGAGAGAACAAAATCGTTATTCCGCGTGCGGAATATTCTGCGATAGATTCATCTGTTTCAGTCGGTCCAACCGGTCGTTTAAATACGGTTCGTTCCGATATTGCTGTTCCAGCCCCCAGAGATCCATAAACACTCTGCCTTGCTTCAGGTTCAGGCACGCTTCCAGGGTTGCTTCGACAGTTGAAAATTGCGGCGCAGAAAACTGGCCCGCCTGTTCCAGTAGTTCGAGCATGCCATTACCGGAACGAGTTGGAATAATAGAGCAGCATTTCACTCCCCGCGAAAAGGCATATTCAACCGAACGAATGGCCCATTCAAAACCTTCCTGTTCTTCCATGAATGGCGGCTTCAACAGAATAAACGCTCTGGTCGAAATTGAGTGACTTAACAGAAACTCGACAGCTCTGGAAAAGTCATCCAGAGTCATCTTCTTATTCAGTGCCTGCAAAACCTGTTTATGAATGGTTTCCAGCCCTAATGCGATTTCCAGTTGTCCGCTGATAATTTGCTGAAAGTCCAGGCAGGACTGATTGCACAGCAGGGGATGGTTCTCGACGATCACCCGCTCATAGGGTTCTACTAACGAGGCGATTTGAGAAAAATCTTCGCGGGGAATCGCTTTCGGATCAAAAAAGTTTCCGCTATTGTACAATTTGATTTGTCTGGCGGGCGGGAGTTTTGCCAGAGCGTACTCTATTTGCTGCGGAATCAGGCCGGGCTCCAGTGTGTAATCCGTTGTATTTTTCCAGAGATCACACATCAGGCAATGAAAAGGACATTCGCGATTCGTCAGAAAGAGTGTAGAGATTTCTGTTACATGACCTTCTGCGG
>NZ_CALFPF010000122.1 GCF_937919775.1 uncultured Gimesia sp. | reverse complement strand
AAAATAATCGACAACTCGAAAACTGGATCTACCTCGCCTGCCTGATGGAAGCAACCGCCAGAAAACCGGGGAACGTCCATCCCGAGTCTTCGTTTCCCGATTTAACCTACCCCGATTTTTTGAAATCGGCGGCCGTGATTGCACCTCTGCTGGCCCACACAGATTCACACAATATCGGTGCCGTCATCAGGCAATGTATCAGCGAAACTCAGAAGGTCATCCCCAGTAATTCGAATCTGGGTATGGTTTTATTACTGGCCCCGTTGGCGGCAGTTCCTTTAGAAACAACCATTGAAGAGGGCATTCAGCCGGTTTTGAATCAGTTAACGATTCAGGATGCCAGAGAAGTCTATGCCGCAATTCGAATTGCCAGGCCGGGAGGCCTGGGAAAAACGGAAGCGGAAGATGTCTCAGCGGAGTCCACGGGAACGCTGCGGGAAGTCATGTATCTGGCTGCCGGCCGCGATTCCGTTGCCAGCGAATACGCCAACAATTTTCGGATCACCGTCGGCACAGCAGCGCCCGTACTGAAAGAATTATGGAATCAGTGTGCCGACTGGGAAGCAGCCATCATTCACCTGCAGCTTCGACTGATGTCTGATTTCCCTGACACCCTGATCGCACGAAAATGCGGTTTCGCAGCAGCTGAGCAGTCCGCGCTGCATGCCCGTGCCGTTTTGTATGCAGACGATTTCACGACTGGCCTTTCCCAATTCGACGCGTGGTTGCGTCAGCACGGAAATCAGCGCAATCCCGGCACGACGGCAGACTTGATTGTAGCGGCCCTGTTTGTCGCGATGCGGGATGGTTTTATTCCCACCCCCGATCTCAGTACAATCAGGAAACAGATTCCCCGGAAATTTGAACACGAACTGAGAACGATACCAAACCATGACTGATTCGTCCCGCTATAAAGTACGCGTCACCAAAGACCATCTGGTTTTCAGCGCGGCGCACTTTATCACATTCAATGGCAATATCTGCGAGCGTCTGCACGGTCATAACTGGAGAGTCGCTGCGGAATTAACAGGGCCGCTGGATGAAAACAGTTATGTATTTGACTTCATCGCATTAAGGGATCAATTACAGAAAACGGTTGACGCGCTGGATCACCGCGTCCTGCTGCCCACACAACACCCGCTGATTCAAGTCGCGGAAGACAATGGCGAAATTCAGGCAACCTTTGAAAAACGACGCTGGGTTTTTCCCAGTGAAGATTGCATCTTACTGCCAGTTAAAAATACGACTGCAGAATTAATCGCGCATTGGATTGGCCAACAACTGATGACTGTGATAGGATCGGATGCTTCGAGCCAAATTGAATCGGTACAGATTGAAGTCGAAGAAAACTTCGGGCAATGGGCGATCTGCCAGCTTACAGTTCCCACGGCCTGAGCCTTCAGCGCAGAACAAAAAATCCAAACAGGTGAACCAATCAAGGAATCAATGAATGTCTGCAAACTCTGCATGGATCACTGATATCACGGAAGAAAACTTTGAAACAGAGGTCATCCAACAGTCGGAACAGACACCGATCGTGATTGACTTCTGGGCTCCCTGGTGTGGACCCTGCCAGCAACTGGCTCCGCTGCTGGATAAACTCGTCGCAGAATTCCAGGGCAAATTTCGTCTGGCCAAAATCAATATCGATGAACAACAGGGGCTGGCGGCTGCGTTTCGAGTGCAGTCCATTCCGACAGTGGTCGCCTTTCAAGACGGGCAGCCCGTTGATCATTTCCAGGGACTGCTGCCTGAAGAAACATTGAGAGAATGGATCTCCCAGTTCATCCCATCCCCGCTTCAGATCCTGCTGCAGGAAGCGCAGACAGCGGAAGCGACCGATCCGGCATTGGCGGAAACCAAATATCGCGAGGCACTCGACCTTGATCCCGGAAACGATGCGATTAAATTACGGATCGCAGCCGTACTGGTAAAACAGTCTCGCTTTGATGAATGCACTAAAATCATCCATGAGCTGGAAGAACGGGGCTATCTGGAACCCGAAGCAGAACAGATCAAATCACAGCTCGAACTTCAGGCGGCTTCCGATGAAGCTGGTGGAGTCGAAGCAGCCAGAGCTGCATTGGCGGCCGATCCCGCAAACGCTGATTTAAAGATTTTACTGGCAGATGCATTAGCCGTTTCAAACAAGCATGAAGAGGCGCTCGAAATCTGTCTGTCGATCATTGAACAGGACAAAACCGGGGCCGGAGTGGAAGCCAAATCAACCATGCTCAAAATCTTTGATCTGCTGGGACCACAGTCGGCTCTGACCGGCACCTACCGCAGAAAGCTGGCAACCCTGTTGTATTAACCAGCCGTTATTGCCCGGCAGATCTGGTTCCTGCCGGAGAGCCTGCAATCGGGACACCAAACGGTAAAGGACGACCGGCGACCTGATAACCCAGAGAATGCGCATGCTTCTGCAAGGATCGATAGAGTTCAAAACTGTCGGGATAAACCCAGAGCGTGAGCGTGGAACCTGTCCCGATATCTGCTAATGCCTGATAAAACTGCGACTGAATCTGAAGTGCAGTTTCCTGACTCTCGGACTGCACATCGGCATCAGCTTCAATTTCCCACTTGGTGACTCCTACCCGGAAACCGCCGCTCCCCCCGTTCCTTAACTGATCAATCGCCGAGAGTGCCTGTCGCTCGACCACATATTTCATCGTATATCCGCGAATCGGACCGACGCTGCCATGATGTTCCCGATACTTGGCCAGCCAGCTTCCTCGTTTCATCACCTGATCTCTCAGATCAGCGAGTAACTCGTTAATCGGCACATAAGACACTTTATTTTCAGAGAGCAAAAAGTGCCACTCCCTGTCTGTCACCAGTTGACTGACGGGGGTGAGCCGATGCTTCAGCTCTTTGACCTGTTCGCGCGGTGCGGCAACCTGACGGGCTTGAGCCACAACGCGCTCGAGTTCTTTTTGTGCTTCCTGTTTCGAATCGACCAGACTTAACAACTGCTGATAATGCAGTTCCAGGCGATCACTTTTCTGATCAATCTGCGAAGCCAGTGTCTGTACTTCTCCACTAATAGCCTGTTTTTGCTGTAGAAGTTCCTGCGCACCGGTTTCTCGACTCCGCATCGCCTGATCAAGGCTGGTCAATTCCGATTCCAGTTTCTGTACTTCACCAAGCAATTCCTGCGATGGTTGCTGATAAATAATGCGCGGCTGTTTCGGAAGAATCGGCTTTGGCTCAGGCTCCGGCAGTGACCGAACCAGGGCAGGTGCTTTCCGGATGGGAGGGTCGACCTCGATCTTGGGGGGAAACGCTGCTAAATCAACGTCGATGACTTGCGGCTGTGGAGGATTCGCTGGTTGAGTATCAACCACAGTCACCGGAGCCTGACTCATTCTGACACCGGCAATGACAATCAAAATAATCAGAATCCCGACAATATTGGCAACGATATCCAGAAAAGAATCTGAACCAAAACCAACTTCTCCCTGTGTTGCGCGGCGGCCCATATTATTTCTCCCTCTCGGATGAGAGCGTGGAAGAGACCGGAAGAGGATCTAAGGTAAATTTAGCTTGTGTCTGAAGTCCCATTTTCTGGGCTGATGATTTCAACCGCTCGTAATACTGATTGCCCCCCGGACTGACAGTAAACTGAATGGTTGGCACCCAGTAGAAGCCTTTCGGTGCAGGGCCCCAGGCCTCCACATATTGATCCATCACCGCGATCATGGACTGTAACAATTCATCCTGTGAAATTCCCTGATCGAGATTGATTAGCTTGTCTTCTCCCACGATGATGCGATCCGACCCGACCTGGACGGTAATTTCTCTCTCAAACCCGATTCCTGAACGTGACTGCTGTGGTTGCCATTGTCTGTTATTTGAAGATTCAATCTCTGCATGCGCGCTGGCACGTTTACTGCGCTGGAGCGATAACGAACTCGCGTTCCCTGCTCCTGAAGCGGATTGTCCCGCGGCAGGCCGTTCCGGACTGTGTTGAGACTGAGAACGGTTGGCCTGTTCCTGCTGCTTTGAACGACTTGATCCAGTCTGGTTTTCTTCTTTCAAGAAGGAATTTTCCATGATTCGATTCTCTGATGACGGGATAGAGGATCCAGGCTGGCGCTGTTGATCTTGCGCGTCAGCGACTCTCTTTTCCCGTGAACCGTCCAGTGGAACCAGATGCTGTTCTGCCATTTCATCCAGCTGCTCACGGCTGATGACCTTTGCCTGCTTCAGCCCTGAGTTCTTATCTCCGCTCCCCCCCTGCTCTTTTCTTAAATCGGCAAGATCATAAACCTCAGCCTCCTGCCGACTACCGGGGAGATTTTTGAATGCCGCATTCCGCTGTTCTGCCGTTCCGGCACCATCTCCGGGATTGAGGCCGCGCTGTTCTGAGGCACCCTCTTGCGTACCTTCTTTAAAGACGATGTGTTTTTGATCGGCAACCTTCCTCAGATGTTCTGCACGCGTCATCTGCTGTCGCGGCGTTAAAACATCACTAAACCGAGATTCGCCGGTAGCCGTGCTATTTCCTTTTCCTGCGAGTTTTTGTGACAGACTGGCTGAACCGGGCCCCGTGCCTGCTTCTTCCTCGGGTTCGATCACACGTACCATGCCGGTACGCGCATCAAACTGCAATCTGCGACCACCGCCCCCTGAACCCTCCTGGGGTTGATGGAGCTGTGTTACCAGATTCTGACGTTCTTTTAAAACGCGATCCACGGCGTCCCGACAAATCTGAGTTGCAATCGGATCGCTGTTTGGTAATTCAAATTCCCAGTCAGCATCAATCAACTCATAACCCGAATCGAGATTCAGATTGTTTAATAATTTTCGCGCGACATAATAACCCACACTTCCGCTGGGCCTGACCAGAATCAGGACATACGGTTCCTGACTGGACTGCTCCTCTTTGGTCTTCCAGTATTGAAATAATGCCTGCGTGCCAGCCAACAGCGGATTGTATCCGGGGGTAAATTCCTTGAGATCATCGGGGGTTAATGTAATGCCTTCCGGAATAAACGTCAGTCCGGCGTCAGTACATTCGATTAAAATCGGCCGTTTGGCCGTGCCGGTTTGCCCATCATAGGGCACGACCGAATATTTACTGCGGGCTGTCTTTTGGGACTGTTTTTTCTCCTGCAGTGCTCGTAATTCTTCCTGAAGCATTTCAGCAACGCGCAATTTCTGCTGACTGACCTGATCCATTTTCTGCTTGAGTTCTTCGTCTTTTTGCTGCAGCGACTGAATTTGCTGTCTGGTCTCGGTTAATTTGCCCGCGGATTGACTTAACTCGTTTTTCAACCGGATCAGATTCAGATTCTGCAATTTCAAATGTTCGAGTTTTTTCACTTTCTGCAAACTCAACGCTCTTAAACGAGCCTCGTGTTCCGCAGCAAGATTGATCACCTGAGGCTCAGGTTCGGGAATGACCGCAGGCGGTTCCACTTTTGTGATGATCGGCGCCGGTTCTTCCGGCTCGACGATCTCTGCAGCAAACAACACCGGAGGAAAGAAGTCGGCTTCGACAATTTCTTCCACACTCACTTTCTGAACCTGCATGACGGCCTGATGACGGATGCGGCGGGTTGTGACCACCAACAGGAAGATCAATGCCCCCATCGCACAAATGAGAACCGCTAAGAATGGAAATAGCGATACCGAACGTGCTTCCTGACCATGTCTGCTCATGAATTAAACCGGGGAATTGACTTCGTTCATAATGAAATTGTTGAGAATCATAACATCCGTATTTTGCTGTCAGGCAGCATTACTCCTGCTGGATCGCGCGGTCAGTAAATGCACCGCAGCACTCAAGCTGTGCAACGTTTCTTCAAACGTTTCGGTCGCACGAATGGCATCCAGATTTTCAGCCAGTCTTCGCTGCAAGCCCACCAGATGTTCTTCCTGACCCACAATTTTCAACAGGTTTTCACTCTGCGAATTCAACGCTTCAATCTGCAAAGTGGAAACCTCGGAAGTATCTTTTAACTGTTGATTCCACTGCCTGACTTCGCCGGCAATCTCTTTTGTGGCCTGCTCTATCTGTGAAGTCTGACGGGTTTGAGCTGAGATGACATCCTGATGGACCTCATTCCAGATCTGAGCCAGATGCGTGGAGAATCGGCTGTTTGATTCTTTTTGTTTTTCCTGCCAGCGCGTGAGCATCGATTCGATCTGTTCCGTCGTTGACTGATAGGCGGTTAAGAATTCGTTCCGCAGCGATTCCAGTTGTGAAGAATGACTCCCCAGCGTCGTTGACATTCCCTCCTGCATGGAATTGTCAAAAGTCACCTGCTGCCGCTCCATCATCTCCGACCAGCGGCTCCGTAACCCTTCCAGGCTGTTCTGCCAGAGATCGGTCTGTCGCTGAATCATCTCTTCTGTCCGCAGCACCAGTTGCTGAGCGGCCTCCAGCTCTGCTGACTCCAGCGGGCTGACCGAACTCTCAATCACGCTCATACAGGAGGCTATATTTTGGATTCCAAAGAATTCAATCTGCTCCAGCTGCTTTTGTTCCATGCGTTCCACGATGAACGTGGAAAAGACCAGAATCAGAGAAAGCCCCAATGCCAGCGCCGTGGTATCAAAGGCCACCGCCAGACCGCCGGTCACTTCGGAAAGTGAGGTATCCAGTTGATCTGGTGTGACATTCGCAATCGCAATCGTAATCCCGATCACCGTACCCAGGAACCCGATAATGGGAACGGCCCAGGTAATCGTTCGAATGAGTGAATAACTGGCGTGCATCTGCTCGCCAGCCAGTTCTGCCAGATACTTTAAATGCTCATCGAGATCTTTGACGGAATGACGGCTTTTCACATAGGAAACCGCATCCTGCAGTCTTTTGCCGAGATAAGTCTCGCCGATCCAACCTGGCAGCGACTGAACCTGTTCTGCGAATACATCAATTCGATCATTCAGATTTTCAATTTCGCCGATCGTTTCCCAGTCAATTTTTGTTTCCGACAGAGACTTTTTCTGACTGAGCATGCCCATGCCCTTCACTCCGATGATGGACATGCCTATGAAGAACAACCCTGCTGTCGCATATTCGAGAGGGTGGCTGCAAAAATAGCGTTCAATGAGTGACTGGTATACAGGGAGATACGGAATCAGGGCATAAAAACCGAATGTCGCACCAATTCCCCAAAAAAGCGGAGATTTGAGGACTGCTTTCGACCAGTTCAAGAAGTGATCTTCTTTTTCACTTTCCGGCAGTGATTCCAAGTGTTCCATCTGTCTGTTCACATCCTTAAAGGCACGCGTGTCTTGCCAAAGCCTGGATTCAGGAATAGACCACGCGAAACTCAAAAAGACTCAAACTCTTTGTGTTTCATCGATCCTGAAAATAATTGACGCTCCACGAATATCACCGCCTGGCGGGTGAGGAAATCCTCCTGCCAATGGCGACCCACTAACGTTAGCCTTGATCCCATTGATCGAAAGGCACACAATAAAACTCGCCTGAGTCATACGCATATTCGGTATAATCGTCATATTGTGATAATCAAGTTGAAGAAAACTTCGGTATCAGGTTGAGAAGCCGGAAGTATTCAAAATTATCCATGCGAACACTAGCTCGATTCGGTATAATCAAGGAGAGGATACTGAGGAAGCAATTATCGGTAAACTGTTTCGAAATTAGCAGTTAGTATTTACAAGCTGGATGCATTTTTGTTCGCAGATCGTTAAAAAGGATAATTGATTCAGGGATTCGGTCCATTTGGACTATTCAACGAGGAAATAGGCTGTTTTACTGCTGACGAGCATCAAAATAATCTCGTCTTTATCTATTATCTGATTCCACCATCCACGTTTGCCAATATGAATGCATCGCGTAATCAAAAACCGGCCCAGAACTCATTGCCCACGGTTGATAAGCTCATCACACGGGAGATTCTGGGATATCTGAATTTCTCCAATGGAAAACCAGACCCCAAATTTCGCTATAACTGGAATCAGCTCTTTTCTGAACTGGCTCACCAGCCCACGGCGGCCATACTTGAATCACTACTGAGAACCCACTTAAAAGAACTCGAAGGAACCACCGGGGCTTTTCAGGAAATCAAGCAGGCAGAAAATGTGCTCCGGATCGGTTTTCAGAAATGTCTGCCGCAATACAGACAGCATCACCGGGACCTGCTGTTTCATGTTCCCGAGCAGGACTTTCTGCAGCCCTATTTTCTGGCCGTCCTTTTTGAAGCGCTGCTCGAACAGGGAGGCCCGTGGGAACCGAGCGAACGGATCGTTTCAGCGACGATTGATAAACTGAATGATTTTGTCGGATTCCGCCCTGTCGCTGTACTCGAGAATGGTCGGCAGATGCAGGTTTATCCGCATGAAAAATTCCGGCCGATCCCGCTCTACTTTCACGAGTGTGGCGTTGCCGCTGGTCCATATCAGCGCTTGATAGAACAAACAATCAAAACCCTGCAAACCACTCCGAATGACCTGTTATATCAGGCTCACTTCGGACTGGATAAAATGGATGAAATCGCCATTGATCTGCGGGCGCACGACCACCTGCATCCCGTTAACAAACGCACCAACTACATGTTCGGTGAATGGGACCCCCATGTCATCGACAATCAGGGATACTATCGCCGCTTCGTCATCCGAAAATTAATTCTCGACTCGCTGTTAGCCTGGATTGACGAAAATAAAGAGATTCCTTTTGAGGAACGACTGCAGGATGCCGCCGCGGTTTTAAGTGGTACGATGCTGATGGCTTCCTCCATCAGCGGGGCCGGGCCGGATACCCATTCCGGTGATACCAGTTTAACTTCGCTACTGCCGAAAGTCGCCCGCCAGCGGGACGACTATTACAACCGCCTGCTGGCATCGGCCACAGGAAAACGTGCAGAGCGGCTTGCGAAAGAAGCAAAACAGTCGCAGCAGCCCTTTGGACATATTCGCCATTACCTGAATTTACATCTGGCACGCTATGGCGCACAGCAGGTGCAGCACCGGCAGCTTTCACGTATCTATGCGCGGATGGGTTTCTCCACTGCGGCCCGGTGCGAAGCGGCAGTCATTCCCTGTACTTCGGTGCGATTTGAATGTGAGATCCAATGGCGGATTACAATGGTCCACCTCCATTTAGAACGGTATGAACTGGACCAGGCCTGGAAGCTCATTCCCGAAATCGAAGAGCATCTGACGAGAGGCATCGAATGCGGTGCCTTGATCGATCCCTGGAATATTCTGGGATTTCAGGGATTATTCCCGCTGTTCATCTCCCGAGAAGACAGTATCCCCGATCAGCGCAGCGAAGTACTGCTCGATCTGATGGAAGAGATTTTTTCCGCCTATTCAGCAACCCTCAGTGAAGCTGCCGCTCAGGGAAACAATCCGCTGAAACTGGAAATTTCCGATCGTTTTCAAAAACTGGCCGAGAAATGGGACCGCTATGCGACCATCACAGTGGAAGATCTGCCTCACGTCAACGGGCAGGATTCCTTCGAATCGGCGGCACACGTTTCTCAAATTTTGACGGAATGGAAAAACGGCGGCGAAGCCGTGGGAGACATCTCATTCTGGCGACAACACGTGGATCGGTTTGAGTCAGCCAAAGCGTATGCACTCACCGTCGATGCGCTCCTGCAAAAACGGGATCATGTCGCTGCCATCGGACTGATCATGCAGTGGCTCAGTCAGGTCGATCAGACAGGTCTTGAATCAGGGCCATATTCGATCCACGCCGTTCTGTTGCAATGGATGCGGCAGCTCACATCCCAGGTTGATGCCGATTCGATCTCAGCGAACAGTTATTCCATTCGTAAAATGTTCGATTATCTGGAAGCCAATGCCGCCGATTACTGGACGGTGCCTCACTTCGATGCCATTCTTCCAGTACCCGAAAAAGAAATCGAAGATCCGTTTGAAATTGATCCGGAAGAACCAGACGAAGAAGATTCCCTGTTCGGTGCCGCTTATGAAAATGTTACCTTTCGCGACAGTGCCGACGATGGCGTTCAAGGCGAAATGATGGACTCCGGTTACTCTTCGAGTAATTCGGAAATCGAGTCGATCAATCGGCAACTGGAACCGCGACTCAAGTTCCTGAACACTCTTTCTCAACTCTGGCAATTGTCGGCTGCCTTTTTCAGTGAAGCAGAGATCACACAATCAGATCGTGACGCTGGCATGCCCGCACCTGCGGAAAAGTTTTCCCCGTTTGATCTGGCAACCAGACAGTCAATGCATGGCTGGATTCACCACACCGAACACCTGCAACAGGAATTAGTGGTGCTGCTCAATTCCATCTGGAAATATCAGATCCCCAAGCCTAGCGGCGATCACGATTCCAACATCGAATATGATCTGCAGCTCCAGACGAAATACTATTTGATGCATGCCATCATTATTACGACTGTGAATTGCCGCTCTGCACGATTAATGCTGCTCTCAACGATGCCACCATCTGAGGCGGAATCAGAGCTGTCTGAAAATGAGAGGTTGCTCGTCCCCATCTATCGCGGCGTGCTCAGACGTGATATCGATCTGGTAAGAAAAGAATTCCCCACATTTCTGAACAGCATTGCGGAGACCCCTCTGCTGTATACTCCCATTGATCAGGGAGGCAAACCGAATATTGTGCTGAAGGTGCGGTCGTTACAGATGATTCTCCGTTTTCTGCTGTCGCAACTCCCCTGCCTGGGACTGCTGCGTGAAACCTGGCAGTTATTGAAAACCGCCTATCGCATGGAACGCTGCTCACGTCCCGAAGGGATTGCCGTCAGTGAATTTGATCGTCTGTTCCGAACAGCCTTGAGAAGTTCTCTTTCCGCCATCATCCGGTCATCGCATTCCTGGGAGACCGAGCAACTCGATGATGAAAAGTTGATCGACATTGCCGGAAAACTCGTCGATAAATATCGAGAGCAATGGTTAAAGCACAGCCGCACGATGCGACTTTCCAGTGCAGAAGCGTTGAACCAGGAATTTGTCTGGCAGGAAGTGAGACAGTTTATCGAACTCTATGGGGCCGACCTGTTCCACGCCCAATACCTGACGCTGGGAAATCTGCGGGCCATTCTGCACAACGGCATCGAACAGTACCTGAATTATCTGGTCGAAATTCAGGACCCTGCCCAACCGATGGCTCTCTTGACTGATCTTGAAGAGGGCAACATCGACATGGAGGAAGCCGTGACCAATCTCAAGGTCATCTTCGAATCTGTTGTCGATAAATTTGACCGCTTCGTGGAATACAACAGCACGACCACTCAGTCAGATTATGGCGAAATGTTTTACAGTCTGCTGGACTTTCTGCGCATCGAAGCCGCCTATGAACGCGATGACTGGAAAATGGTCCCTTTACTGATTGCCCACAAAGTTCTCGCCCAACAGGATCGCAATGAGTCGGCTTTGATCTGGGAAGCCGTCTTCGAAGCGAATTCGGAAGAGATGGCCAAAAAACATTTGAAGAAACTGAAACAGACGGAATCGGAATATAAAATCAATCTGCCGTTGATCTCAGACCATCTGAATGAACGTTTTGTCAAACCGCTGGCCGTAAATCGCATGATGGCGCTGGTTCCCCGTGCGATGAAAGATGCTCGCAGTGGAAATGAAGACTCTGCCGCGTTTTCGATTCTGCAGGACGAGATTGAACGTTATCTGGCTTCTACCATCGGTTCGGGAATTGATGTGCCTGACTGGATGCGAAGTCTGGAAGATGAAATCGACCGCCTGGACGAAAAAGTCACCAGCGAGCAGTATGATATCGAGACAGAAATCAAACTTTCTCCGGTGCCGATGTCTCTGGATGATATCAAAAAACAATTGAAACTGTGGAACCAGCCACTCACCCGGCCTCGGAAGAAAAAGAACGAATAATCGCGATCTGATCACCAGCGACTTGTTAGCCATCTGCAGAAATGAAAACCCCACTTCTGCAGATGACTCACTGTCTGCACTTTCCATCAGCCCGGACGGGCGACGGGTTATTCTTTCGCTTTGTTGAGCAGTTCAATAATCTTTGCCTGTTCATTAGGCGGGATCATTTCATAGTGACTCAATTCAATATCATAGCTGCCCCGCCCTCCCGTCAAACTGGAAAGCGTGCGGGCGTAGGTCATAATTTCCGACAACGGAACCCGGGCCTGAATAATTTCATAGCCACCCGAAGAAACCTGCATCCCTTCCATGCGCCCTCGACGACTGGAAAGATCGCTGCTGATATCCCCGACATTTTCTTCCGGAATCAGAATTTCAATTTTGACAATCGGTTCCATCAAAGCGGGACGCGCTTTCTG
>NZ_CALFPF010000121.1 GCF_937919775.1 uncultured Gimesia sp. | reverse complement strand
CGGAAACACTTCCCGCCGCATGAAAAGCAGAGAGACGAGCCCCACGCCCAGAACGGTGACCATCAATGTATTCATCGCGGGCGAGTTGTGAATCGCCCATTTGATGACCGACCTCATTCCGCCTCTCCTTCACGCACCTGCATTCCTTCATTGGCGGTACTCAGTGGTGATGTCACGGCATGATCCCCCGGTTTTAATCCGGAAGCCCCCAGTTCCACCATCAACTGATCGCCACTTGTATCCACGACACGGATTTTTTCGGAATGCAGTTTTCCGTCTCTGACAACCCAGACCAGATTGCCGGGGCGAATCGCCGTCTCTGGTATCTTTAATAAAGAAACATTGCCGACGAGCGGAATTTCAATGGAAACATACATGCCACGCGTCAAAGGGGGCGCGCCGACAATCTGACTGGTGGGCTGACCATTGACCAATATTTCAGACGGTCTGGGATCTGCGACCACAATGCGACAGGGCACGGTTCTTGTTTTTTCATCAAGGCCGATACCATCATAACGGGAAAGGGCGCCATTCCAGACAAATTTTCTCCCCCCCAATTCATAGACCACTTTGACCGGAAGCTGCGGCAGCTGATAGCCGATTTCGTACCGGTTAGCATCAACAACATTTGCCTGTGGTGTCTGGCTTTTCTTTGCTGTTTGAGCAGCATGCTGCCAGAGTTGATACAATTCTTCCATCCGCAGGTTAGATCGCACTTCCACAGCCGAGGTGTCTTCTATCGTGACTAACGGATCACCGATTTTCACATAACCGTCCTTCTCGATGGAATCCTCGACGATGACACCATTGATGGGAGAATAAATACGCGTGCGGCTCAAATCCAGTTTGGCTCTTGAGAGTTGTACTCCCACAAGTTCACGGGCATGCATCATTCGTTGCCGGCGTGCTTTAAGCAAATCGGCTTCATTGGTCAACTTCTGCAGCGCATTGCGGGCTCCCAGTTCTGCGCGTTTTGCTTCTTCAAAATCAGTATCAGAAACCACATTTTTAGCACGTAATTTTTCGACACGGTTCAAATGGCTTTGCTGTAGCCGAACCTCTTCGTGTGCTAAATCGACCATCGCTTTTGTATTGTCGATCTCGACCTCTAATTCATCGATCACATCCTGTGTCTGGGCATGCTCCTGGGTGAGGCGTTTCACTTCCAGTTCATAGTTCTCAGGATCGATCTGGATTAAAAGATTCTCAGTGCCTGCAACCTCGCGTTCCCGAGGCGTTGCGTTACGAACAAGATTTCCTACTTTACAACCATCGCGTGTGTAAAGGACTCTCCCGGAAACTTCTGCAGCCAGTTTGACCTCTTTCGAAGGAACCACAATGCCGTCTACAGTAATCGTGACCCCGGAATCAGAGAGACTAATGGTTTCGGTGGAAACCAGAGGCGCCAAAGTGGCTAATAATTTCTCACTCTGCTCCGGCTCTTTTTTCATGGCCATCAGGACCACAAGACTCCCGCCGCCAATCGCAAGTATGAACATCGGAAGCAAGATGTGCTTCAACTTCCTGTAAATACTGGTGGTTTTTTGAGTATTAAAATCTGACATGGGTTTTTTCTATAGTGAAACATATCACAACGGAAATTGACCAAAGGCGCTGCAGGTCAATCTGTGAAAATCAATTAATTTGTATTGTCAAAACAGTAACGAGAATCTCCATCTGCTGGGAAGTATTTTCCTTCCGTCTCGCCAGATTCTTGTATTTAGGAACGCGTTTCTAATAATCAATATACCTATTTTTAACTCATTAAGTTTAGATTCCATGAAGTGCTGAAGAAGATTCCATTTCCGATGCCGCGAATTCCTGCTTCAGGTTCTTGATGGCAGCCAATGAAAACTGAAGAATATGTTCGATTAACTGATCATTATTGTAATGAGCGGCTTTTTCTTTTTGTCCCAGCATCAAAGTCACCATGCCTTCTGAAACGCGATAAAACTGACATTGTGCTGCGATGCTGAAAACACACTGCATCCGTCGGTACTCAGGAACGTCTGCTCCCAGGATTTCCTGCAATATCGAATCGGCGATATTCACAAACGGACGAAACAATTCCTGAATAAGATGTTCACAAGCTTTAGTCGGGCGTAGTACCTCACGCATAATCAAGTGGTTACTCCAGGAAAGCTCTCCTGTTCCCATCATCCGTCTTACCAGTGTAGTGACCCAGTCCTGCAATTTTTGTTCGGGTAACGTGTCAGACGCCCATTCTGGAAGGGGAGCACGTGAAACTCCCATCTCTTTTGCCAGACAAATGACCTCCAGATAAAGCTGCTCTTTATCGCCAAAATAATAATTGATGCTCGCCAGGTTAACATCCGCTTTCTGACAGATTTCACGAACCGTAGCTTTCTCGAAACCCTTTTCCGAAAAAACGGGCCCGGCCACATCCAGTAATCGTTCACGAACATTACAC
>NZ_CALFPF010000120.1 GCF_937919775.1 uncultured Gimesia sp. | reverse complement strand
TGTAAAACGCGTCATTACAAATACTCTCAAGAACGATTTACCATTCAGCATTGAACATCGAGTTGTTCGCGCAAATGGTGAAATTCGGCACGTGCTTGAACAGGCCGCTCTGAAGAAGAACGTTGATGGCGAAACATTGCTCATGTACGGAACAATTCAGGATATTACAGAACGACAAGAAGCAAACAGGATGGTCCAGGAATACCGCGACGAACTGGCACACGTATCACGTTTGGCTGTGATGGGGGAATTAGCGGCAGGTCTCTCGCATGAATTGAATCAACCATTAACAGCCATTGCCAACTATAGCTCTTCTATGAGGAATATTCTGGAACAGGGGGGAGATGTTTCAGAGCTTATTTCAAAAATCGAATCGCAATCTCTGCGTTCAGGCGAAATTGTGCACAGGCTGAAATCGTTGGCAGCAAAGCGAAAGCAGCAACGGCTCCTGTTCAATATTCACGACTGTATCCGCAGCGCAATACAGTTAATTAATTACAAAATCCGACTGCAGCAGATCCAGGTCAAGCTGGTTGCCGAAAACAACTTCACCACGGTCTATGCAGATCGAGTCCAGATTGAGCAGGTACTTGTCAATTTGATCAAAAATGCTGTTGAAGCAATGGAAGAAACCCCCTTACCAAGAATTTTAACGATCGCAACCGCATCTACTGCTGATTCCAAAGTCGTGATTTCCGTTACCGATACAGGCGCAGGTATTCCGGACACAATCAAAAAACGGCTGTTTACTCCCTTCGCCACCAGTAAGAAAGAAGGGCTCGGCATCGGCCTCTCTTTAAGCCGATCTCTGGTTGACGCCTCTGGTGGAATGATGTGTTATCGCCCGAGCTCAAATGGGGGCGCCACGTTTGAGATTTCTCTACAGGCATCTCAAACACAAAATAAATAGCGGCTGGACTATCATGAAAAACGAATTGGGGTCGTGTCCGTGATTGATGCCTGCTTCAGTCGCGCTACTTACTTACAATCTGCTTCACACTTGAATTTAATTCGAAAGTACTCCTGCTGTATCCCTCAAATAGCGGTGCACCATTTCGTGTAACACTTCATATTTGATCGGCTTGCTTAGATATTCCGTACATCCGGCATCGAGACATTTCTCTCTGTCCGAAACAAGTGCGTGCGCAGTGACTGCAATAATGGGTGTCTGGTTCTCCTGGCCTCTTAAGAGCCGAGTCGCTTCATAACCATTCATCACGGGCATTTGCATATCCATCAGAATGACATTGAAAAGCTCATTCCGATTTGCTGTTTCATTCACCAGCTCAACAGCTTCTTTTCCGTTCGAGGCAGTCACCACTTCCAGCCCCATTTTATTCAACATATAACTGAAGAGTTTTCGAATCTCTTTCGTATCGTCTACCAGTAATACTTTGCCTTTCAGGTCACCCTGAGCGGCTTTATAGTTCCTGCGGCTCTGGACCTGCCTGTCGGAACTCACCAAACTGAGACTGCTACTCAACTTTATTTGTTGCGTTAAACTGCTTTCGTGCCCCACATTAATTGTGACTGCAAACAGACTTCCCTGATTCACAGTCGACTGGACTGTTAAATTTCCCCCCAGTAGTTGCACCAGTTTATGACTGAGAGTCAAACCTAATCCTGTCCCGCCATAATTTCGCGAGGTAGAACTGTCAGCCTGAGCAAAGGGTTCGAAAATTGTTTTCATTTTCTCTGCGGGAATCCCGATGCCGGTATCTGACACAATATATTGCAGAAGTCGGTCCTGTTTTGATTGGGAATAGACTCTGACTTCAAGATCGATGTTGCCGGATTCGGTAAACTTGATCGCATTACTGACCAGATTAGAAAGAACCTGCTTCAATCTGAGCGGATCGGTTTGAATCGTTTCCGGCACCGAATCGTGAAACCTGGATTGAATGGAAAGTCCTTTTTTAGTGGCTTTCGCCGCGTACAGATCAATCACATGCTGCAAGATCTTCATCGGGGAACATTGAACTTTCTTGATTTCAAAGTTTCCCATCTCGATCTTTGAAAGATCAAGAATATCGTTGATAACCTCTAACCCGAGATTTC
>NZ_CALFPF010000119.1 GCF_937919775.1 uncultured Gimesia sp. | reverse complement strand
GGCTTCATTACGAATCGGACCCGTTAAATTGATGGTGCCGGATGGAAATACGTTGTGTGCCATTTCATAATTCTGTAATGCAATATTGAGCTGCACCAGATTATTTTTACACGAGGATCTGCGCGCCGCTTCCCGTGCCTGTTGAACGGCAGGCAGGAGTAATGCGATTAAAATCGCAATAATGGCGATCACAACGAGTAATTCGATCAGGGTAAAACCGCTACGGGATCTTTGACTCATTTCTGCGGATTGTGTCATAACGATACCTTTGACATTATTTGATCTTTTTAAGTAAGTGATTTAGTTATTAGATGAAGTTTGACTGAACTCAAAAGGCCATTCGCGAACGATTCGCACCCGTTCTGTTACTTTTGCCGGATAACTTGCCTGAGTACGAATGGTAACGGACTTGTCGTTTTGTTTGTCGCGCATAATCTCGATGATTACTTCTCCGGGAAATCTTCCACCGATTTCCTCTGGTGGAAGAACCCACGTTTCCCCAGCATAATTATCCTGGCTGTTCAGTTTTTCCACTGCCCGCTGTGCCGCAGCATCTGCCAGCCAGTTGGCTTGTAAATACTGTTGCTCTTTTTTCAGTTGTTTGATCTCAATTGACGATTGCTTTAAAAGCTCTCCAATGACAGCCAATGACAGTATCAGGCAAACCATGGGGATCAGGACAATCGTTCCACGCCGATAGAGACGACGATTCTGTCGACGCTTTTTACAAATAAAAACTGGTTGGCATTTATTTCGTTTCATGATGTCGTTCAATTCGATTTCGCCGTTTCACTTCGTTTATGAAACAAGTGCTTCTGGTCAATCAGAGACTCTAATTTAAAAGTACGGCCTGGCTTTTTGACAGTCTGATTGTCATGCGTTTCTTCAGGATCGATTCTAAATCTCATTGAGACTAATACTCGCTGATTTGTTTTTTCAATTTCGAATTGCAGGGATTCTACAGGAATTCGAAATTCATTTTGTGCAATGATCTTATCCGATTGTTTTTTCAGACGGCGAATAAGGGTTCCCTCTTTATTGACTGAATAAACGATAGATGCTTCCATTCCCATGTCGAGCTGGAGTTCGCTGCTTGTGTTATTGTCCTGCGGAATCACCACCGCATTTTGGGCGCTGCCAGCGTCCTCCCGAAATTGGTGAGATAAATTTTGCAGGTTCAATGTCTCATGAATCCGGGTCGTGCCCTTCATTTCCACGCGCATCAGAAACGCCAGTGTGGTGATACTGACCATAAAAACAACGGACATCAGCGACATCACCAGCAGATTTTCAATTAACGAAACCCCTTTCGGAGTTTTGAAATTGAGGGATTTGGGTTTATTCATTGCTACTCCTCTCACGATAAAACCAGAGGGAAAGGAGTAAGGGGTCGACTGGTTCACCATAAGGATTTTTCCAGGAAAGGCGGATTCGCACCTGTCGCTGCGTTGGCTCAATTTCTGCTTGAACAAGATCCAGTGATAATTCCGGCTCTCTCAGATTTAATCGTTGAAGCGTCTCTGGCTGGTATTGATTTAACCTTGCAGGAGTGAGGCTGCTCCATGAGTTGTCGGCAGCGATTCTTTCTCCCAGATTTGCTAATGCCGATGTGGCTGCTACTCGTTCATCAATCGATTTTCGTTGTAGATTCACAACCCTTAACGCTGGGATCGAAATCGCGACAAGTGTGCTGACCAGAACCATTGAGACAAAGGCTTCAAGAATCGTAAATCCTCTGCGTTCTCTCAATATAGAGTATTCTGCGTAATTGATTCGAAGACGTTTTTTCATAATACGTTGAACTCAAGAAAGATCGTTTAATAACTTAATGAGAGGCATAAATAAGGCAACTACAAAAAAACCGACAAGGATACCCAGAAAACTGATTAATATCGGTTTGAGAATTTCTGAAAGGAACCTCAGCTTTCTTGCTCTACGCTGTTCGATTGTGTCAGCCAGCGTTCTTAAAACATAGGGCAGATTTCCCATACGCTCGGCTGCAACACACAAGGCCGCTTCGGCACCGGTTATCACTTTACCCTTTCGCAAAGAGTCCCAGATATTTTCCCCTTGATTGATACTGAGACTGACGGATTGAGTTCGCTCTCTCACATCAGCCCAGAGATGAAACCTGGAAACAGAGTCCAGTGCAATCTGAGGCGGCTGTTGAACTGAAATCGACTGCGCAATTTGTCTGAGACACTGCGGGGTATTTAACCGGGGGAACCAGCCTGTGATAAAAGGAATGCGAAGGTTATACCACCCATAATAAGTTCCAAGATGCATCAATACTAACGCGATGAGTGGCAACGAAAATAAAGGCAGGAACACGTAAAAATGAGTCATGATAAAATCGCTCGCATGCATGAGCATCAGAGTCATTGAGGGAAGCTCCGTTCCAAAATCCAGAAAGATCTTTTTGAACTTTGGAATAATCCAATACATGATAAAGCTGGCAATCAGAAACAGAACTGAAACAACAACTGTCATATAAACAATGAGATTGGTGGCATTTGATTTCTCAGAGAACTTATTGAGATTTCTGGTTGTCTGAACAGCAGCATCACGCAGGGCAATTCCAAGGCTGTTGCTCTTTTCACCAATTCGCGCCGCCATGATTGCTGTCTGTGGCACCAGTCCTGGTGTTGCAGCCAGTGCATCAGACAGAGATGTTCCTGAATGAAGTAAGCTGCTGAGCTGTTGTATTTTATCTCGATAACTCCGGGACAATGTGTTGGAATATGTGTCCAGTTCGGTTGCAATCGGAATCTTCTTTTCCACGCAAATTGCCAGCAGCCAGAGTAACTCAGATTCATTAGCCCGTTTATGGACGGACAAAATATTTAACAGAGAGCCGATGAATACGAAAAGCAGCAAGAGCGGAGAAAAAAGTAA
>NZ_CALFPF010000118.1 GCF_937919775.1 uncultured Gimesia sp. | reverse complement strand
TCAGATCTTGCAGAGACGATCTCTCTGAGTTCGTGCACTTCCTTTTTCAATTCACGAATTTCATTTTGCAGCTGATGCAGCAGTTCGCGAATTTCCGGAGGATGCGGCGGCAGTCTGTGACCGAGACGTTTCGCGTTTTCGAGCTGTTCCCGCACATGGACTTCCTGTTCTTCCGCTTGCCGATGAATCTGATGGGCCATGTCAGGCAGACCCGCTTCATTTAAGCTTTTCGCTGCGAGATGCATTTTTTCGATGCGATGTTTCTGCTGTTCAAGATTGTGTACCCAATCGCGATGTGCCTCGTGCATATTTTCCCGGTCGCGGTGATGCATCTGTTGATCCGGCCGCTCAGGTAACGCTCCGATGGCTTCTCTCTCACGCTGTCTGGCGTTCTGCTCTGGTTTGTCGGGGCGCTGTTTCCTGTCTCGTTCTTGTTCCAGGTAGCGATCAATGGCTCTTGTCAGCGGTTCTTCTTTTACATCCGTCGGTGGCTGTGCATTGACCTGAGCCTGGGGCGAGAATGAAGTATCCCATTTCAGCAGGCAGGCGATAAATAAAACGATCAGAGCGGTCGCGAGCGTCGGTTTCATGGGTCATTTCCTGTTTCTGAAATGCGGGGAAGGAAATACAGGATGCCGGGGAACCGGTTCCATCCTGCGTTGCTGGTATCATAGCAGTCTCAGAACCGCGCGTCGAGATTTTGATTTCTGGGGAAATCGAAACCGAAAAAGAGCCTTGATTCGGATCTGTTCCTGAGAGAGACGACCTCAGGCAGCACGTTGGAGAATTTGCGCGCTCAACAGTTTCTTGTAGATCGGACAGGTTTCTAACAGACTGTGGTGGGGACCGGTGGCGACCACTTTTCCGGAATCCATGACAATGATCCGGGTTGCAAATTCAAGCAGGCTTTGTCCGATTGAATGCGTAATGATGAAGACCGTCCGTCCGGGAGCGAATTCTTTCAATGCTTTGTGAATCAGAATTTCACTCTGGGAGTCGATGGCTGATGTTGCTTCATCCAGAATCAGGATTTCAGGATTTCGCAAAATCGCGCGTGCCAGTGCAATGCGTTGCCTTTGGCCACCTGATAACTCGTGTCCTTTTTCGCCCACGTTATAATGCAAACCATCGGGCAGTTGTTCAGCAAACTGTAAGACATGCGCTTTTCTGGCGACAGATTCGATTTCCGATCGACTGGCCTCGGGGCGACCGTAACGGATGTTTTCCAGGATTGTGTCATCAAATAACATCGTTTCCTGCGAGACAACGCCGATATGATTTCTCAGATCTTTCAGGCGAATATCGCGGATATCGATTCCGTTCACACACACGCTGCCTTTATCCGGGTCATAAAATCGCGGCAGCAGATTGACCAGCGTGGATTTTCCGGAACCATTTTCGCCGACGACCAGTACGACTTCACCTGCGGCAATTTCCAGATTGACGCCATCGAGAATCGGCTCGTTATTTCTGGTAGATTCTTTGCGTTGTGCGTAAGTAAAATCGATATTTTTGAAATGGACGGATTCCAGTTGTTTTGGAAAACGTTGAGGATCCTCAGCTTCTTTAACCAGTGTTTCGCGGTCGATGATCGCAAAGATACGTTCCGCGGCGGCACCGGTTCGTTTGAGTTTTGAATAGACGGACGACATTTTTCTGGCAGGGTCGGTAATTCCTGCCAGTAGCGCATACATCACGCCGAGGGTTGCTACATCCATTGGTGCTGAAGCCAGTTGTATTCCCCAGATTTCTGTTTTTCCGCGCAGGACCAGATAAGCACCGGGAATCAAAGCGATAAAAATGGCCATCATTCCCAGCATTTCGGTCGTCGGACTTGTGAGAGAATCGATGCGGACAATTCGCAATGCTTTTTTGAAAAACTCTTTATTCTCGTGGTGAAAGCGATTGCGATGTTTGCGGGCGCCGTTAAAGGCGATAATGACTTTGGAACTGTCAAAGGATTCTTCGAGCGTTTTATAAATACGCGACATGCTTTCCATCATTCTCTGACTGGCATGTTTCAGCTTTTTTCCGATTTTATAAAACACAATGGCAATCAGAGGTGCAAAAACGAACGACAGCAGCGTCAGACGCCAGTTGATCAGAAAAGCAAAAATGATACAGGCCAGGGCTTTGAGAGGTTCCCGAACAATCTTGCCCCCCATTAAAATCAGACCTTGAGATAGCACCTGCATGTCAAATGTAAAACGTGACATGAGTTCTGCCGTCCCCTCGTCGGAGATGCTCTGGTAGTCCAGATCGAGCACTTTGCGGAAACATTCTTTGCGAATCGCCATCGTAGCCAGTTCGACCACGCCGCCCACGATGACATCCTGTGTGAAAATGCACAGCCCCTTAATAAAAGTGGCGATTAATAATAATCCCAGAATGAGTGCAAAAGTATCGAAATGGTCGTCAGGAATCCAGGGGATAATAGTCGATTGAACCCACTTTAACGCTAACAGATCTCGCGACGCGTTACTGAGTTTTTGCTGTTGTCGTGAGTGCTCACTTAGCAGGTTAACCGGCGCTTCTGCCAGATCAGAATGAGTGGCCTCTTCCGGTAGAGTACCGGGTGCCGCATGATTCAGTTTTTGTGGCTGAATCTGGATGGACAATGCTTTCAGGGCTTCCTGTTTTTCCTGAATGATTTCTTCATTCGCATGGATCTTTTTCTGCACATATTCATTCAGGCTTTCCCCCTCCAGTAAAACTTTGATGACTGGGAACGCAACAGAAAGATTTGCGCCCCACAGCACAGCGACCAGGATTGCGAAAAAGACGGAAACGACCAGTCGCCGGCGGTAAGGCCAGACATAATGCAGAATTCTAGCAAAACTGTTCACACTGATTTCTCTGTTATTTGATGTCATACGCATGTACTAAGTATCGCTTGTTAAATAACTTATGTTTTAATTCAGGCTATGTGTTGCTCGGCCTCGCTCATTGATTTTGTAGAGACACCGTGCTGGAAAACGCGAATTAAACTAGGAATCGGAAATCAGGTCCAGATGAGATTTAAATATATGTCGAAATGAACACGTTTTTCTGAAGCGGGGGGAACATGAGTTGCGCGTTTTCCGCAGAAACTCATTGCGAACTTCTTGTGAATCTGATGTGTCGTCTGAAGAGGCATTTTCAAAACTTTCTGCTATGCTGCCAATTAGAATTTCATGGTTCAATATCTCTTCACTACAATCCCCTCGATTGTATGCAGGCCCCTTTATTCCTTTGACTGGATCTGTGCAGGATGGGAGATTCTTCCCTTAAAAATCAACACTCAAAATTGCAACCAGGAAGCTTGCGCGAACTGGCTAATGTGGCTGTGCCATTGGTGTTGAGTTGCGGGTCACTCTCCATCATGCATGTGGTTGACAGAATTTTTTTGACGTGGTGGTCTACCGATGCGGTTGCTGCTGCTTTGCCCGCGGGTTTGATTCAGTGGGCAGCCATGTCGATCGCGATGGGAAACGCAACCTATGTGAATACCTTCATCGCACAATATGAGGGGGCCGGCCAGAAGCAGCGCGTTTCGGAATCTTTCTGGCAGGGGGTCTATCTGGCTTTGATCTGGGGTGCCATTCTGTTACTTGGCATTCCGCTTTCGTCACACATATTCTACTGGATTGGTCACGTCGCAGAAGTGCAGACGCTGGAAGTCGATTATTTTTCGATTCTCTGTCTGGGTTCGGGCCCCGCTTTGATCTCGATGGTTCTCTCCTGTTTTTACACGGGACGCAGTAAGACAATGGTCGTGATGTGGATTAATCTGGCCAGCGTGCTCGTCAACATGATTCTGGATTATTGTCTGATCTTCGGCGCAGGTCCATTTCCGGCGATGGGCATCAAGGGGGCAGCCATTGCGACCGTGATTGCGAACATCTCTACAATGCTCTTCTACGTGTTGATCATTTGCGCCAAACACGAGGCCCGCGAATATGGCTTGTTCAATCATTATCGCTGGAATCGGGAATTGTTTTTGCGATTGCTTCGTTACGGCTTTCCGAATGGGATGCTCTTTTTTGTGGATATTGTCGGTTTTACCCTGTTTGTCGTGCTGGTCGGTCGCTTTGGGAAGATGGAACTGGCGGCCACGACGATTGCTTTCAATCTGAACTCGCTGGCATTTATCCCCATGATGGGAGTTGGGACCGCGGTGATGACGCTGGTGGGAACCCGGGTCGGCGAAGGCCGACCGCTGCTGGCTGTCACCACGACCTGGAAAGCGTTTGCGGTGTCGGCTGCATATATGTTGCTGTTTATCGTGATCTATATTGGGTTTCCTGAATTGCTTTTGCGCCCCTACGAACCGGAAGTGGTGACTGCTGAATTTCTGCAGGTCAAGCAGATGACGGTGACACTGCTGCGGTTTGCTGCCCTGTTCTCATTTTTCGATGCGATGGTTGTGGTATTCGGTTCGGCCATTCGCGGAGCCGGTGATACCCGGTTCTGCATGATATATTCGCTGGTCGCGGGCTGGGCTGTCATGGTTATTCCCACCTTTCTGATCTGGATGTATGCCGACGAAAAACTGTTTGGCAGTTGGACCGCCTGCACTTCTTATATCGCCGTGTTGGGAATCGGATATCTGATTCGTTTTCAGGCGGGCCACTGGAAGAAAATGCGCGTGATCGAAGATCACTTTTCGGAACCGGTTACTGAAGATGAAGAACAGCCGTTTCAGGAAGCCTTAATCTGATCGCGCGACTTGGCTGCAGTAACGTGAATCAGCGGCGGAGATTCCATTTCTCCGTCGCATATTTCTCTGTCACCAGTTGCTTGACCCGTTCGAGTGGCAGCTCAGGTTCTGCTGAGCGAGCGTGCCAGGTCTCGATGAAAGCCCGTGTGAGTTCCGCCTGACTGAGGGGATAGTTTGTGACAAAATCGAGATGGTCGCGCTGGCTGCGGTATTCCGGCTCCCGTTCGGGACTGGTCAGATAGCGGGGAATCCGATCCAGGTCAAAGTCGTAAAGCATCGTGCCATGATGCAGGAGTGTCGTCGTCAACCAGCGTTGTGAATTACCGGAAAATTTTTGTCCCTGAACCGTTAAGTCACTGATTCCCCGGAGTTCGACTTTTGATTCCGGCTTGATCCGGTTGAGGGTCGCGGAAATACGATTTAAAATGGCCTGTGTGGTGGCTTCAATGCCTGCCAGATGTTGCTCGGCGGTGATCCGCAGAAACAACGAAAAGATGAAACATCCCGGCCCCAGCAAAACCGTGCCGCCACCGGTGCAGCGTCTGAGAACGGGAATGCGATCCTGTCGGCAGGCCGCCTGATTCACATTCGCGGCGACCTGATTGGAACTGCCCAGGACCACCGCATATTGATCTACTTCCCAGATTCGCAGACAGCCGGCGGAATTCTGTTCGTTGATCTGATAGAGCAGAGCTTCATCCAGCGCCAGATTTTCTGCGGGAGTGGGCAGAATCGTATCAGAAAAGTGGCGGCTTGATTCCAGCATCTCAGAAATTGAGTGCACGCTTATCAACGGCGAGCGCGGCTTCTTTGACCGCTTCCGCCAATGTCGGATGCGCGTGGCAGCAACGGGCAATGTCTTCGCTGCTGGCCCCGAATTCCATCGCGACGGCACATTCTGCAATCAGATCCCCGGCACGCGGTCCGATGATGTGGACGCCTAGAATGCGGTCGGTATGTTTGTCGGCCAGCATCTTAACCCGACCTTCGGTTTGTCCCATCGCACGGGCGCGACCGTTGGCCAGAAACGGGAAAGAGCCTTTGTTGTATTCAATGCCCGCTTCCTTAAGCTGCTCTTCCGTTTTGCCCACCGCGGCAATTTCCGGATTGGTATAAGCGATGCTGGGAATTGCATCGTAATTGACGTGGCCGTATCCGGTCACCAGATATTCGGCGATAGCGACCCCTTCGTCTTCCGCTTTGTGGGCCAGCATCGCGCCGCCAATCACATCGCCGATCGCGTAAATTCCTTTTACATTTGTTTCATAATGGGAATTGACGGGGATGAAACCACGCTTGTCAACTTCAATGCCGACATGCTCCAGGCCGAGCTGATCCGTATTAGGACGTCTGCCCACAGCGACGAGCACGCGGTCGCAGCGAATCGTTTTGCCGTCCGCAATTTCCACATCGCAGGTTTTGCGGTTCGCTTTCACTCCCGTCACGCGGCAGCCTAACTGAAATTCCATCCCCTGTTTTTCGAAGATCTTTTTTGCTTCGTTGGCGATCTCGGTGTCGGTGGTGGGCAGAATGCGGTCCAGGTATTCCAGAATCGTGACTTTGGCTCCCAACCTGCTCCAGACGGCGCCCAGTTCCAGACCAATCACCCCGCCGCCAATCACGACCAGATGCTTGGGGACCTGATCGTATTCGAGCGCCTCAGTGCTGGTGCCCACGCGATCGCCGTCCAGTTCAATTCCCGGTAGAGTTGAAGGCTGGCTGCCTGTGGCGATCAGAATGTGTTTTGCTTCGAGTTCCACCACTTCTTTACCGTCATCCACTTTGACCTTGCCCGGTGCGGTAATGGTGGCGTGGCCTGAGTAGCGGGTAATTTTGTTTTTCTTGAACAGAGAGTCAATGCCGCCCCCCATCGTTTTCACGACCCGGTCTTTCTGGCTGAGCATTTTGGCCAGGTCAAGCGATAACGAGCCGACATTGATGCCGCGGTCTTTGAAGCTGTGTTGTGCTTCTTTGTAAAGTTCACTGGATTCCAGCAGTGCTTTACTGGGAATACAACCCACGCGCAGACAGGTGCCTCCCAGCATGCGTTCTTTTTCGATACAGGCGACATTCAAACCCAGTTGAGCAGCACGAATGGCAGCAATATAACCACCGGGACCAGCACCGATAATAACCAGATCGTGGTTCATTTTCTCTTTTTCCTGAAGCGACAGGAAACCTTTCAGAGTCTCTATAATTAGCGATTGATTCTTAGACTTCCATCAGCATGCGTGATGGTTCTTCGAGGACCTCTTTGACTCGTTTGAGAAAGACGACCGCTTCTTTGCCATCCACGACACGATGATCGTAAGTCAGTGCGATATACATCATGGGACGAATCACAACCTGACCTTTGATCGCGACGGGGCGTTCCTGGATACCATGCATCCCCAGAACACCGCTCTGTGGCGGGTTGACGATGGGAGTTGAAAGCAGGGAGCCGTAGACGCCCCCGTTGGTGATGGTAAACGTACCCCCCTGAAGCTCTTCGAGGCTGATTTTATTGACCTGGGCGCGCTGGCCGAAGTCATTGATCTTGAGCTCGATGTCGGCAAAACTGAGCCGCTCTGCATTTCGCAGAATGGGAACCACCAGCCCTTTTCCGCCGCCGACGGCAATGCCGATGTCGTAGTAATTCTTGAATACGAGGTTAGTTCCCCGGATTTCGGCGTTGATCTGCGGAAATTGATTCAAACCGTCCACGACCGCTTTGACAAAGAAAGACATGAAGCCGAGTTTGACATCGTATTTTTTCAGGAACAGGTCTTTATACTGAGCCCGTAATTCCATGACCGCTGACATGTCGACTTCGTTGAACGTGGTCAACAAAGCCGCATTCGACTGTGCTTCCACGAGACGTTCCGCAATTTTTTTACGGATGGGACTCATGGGAACAATTTCTTCTTCGCGAAACGCACCGTTCTCAGACGAGGCAGAGGCCTGATGGGCGAGTGCATCTTCTTTCAGTACGCGACCTCCGGGTCCGGAGCCTTTCACGTCAGCAGGTTTCAAGCCTTTTTCGGCCATCACTCTGGCGGCAGCCGGCATGATCCGATCACCGGCACCAGCGCTTTTTCCTGAAGTCGGGGCGGCAGCGGCTGCTGCTTTGGCCGGGCTTTTCGCGGGAGCGGGTTCTGCAGTGCCTGCCGGGCGTTCGGCTTCTTCCAGATAGCCGATGACTTCACCGACGGCTGCCGTTTCACCCTGTTTTTTCAGAATTTCGATAATGATTCCGTCCAGGGGGGCCGGCACATCAAAGGTGGCTTTATCGGTTTCGAGCTCAACGATTTCACTGTCTTGAGCGACCCATTTTCCTTCTTCTGCGTGCCAGGCTCCGATTTGGACTTCGGAAATGGATTCCCCCACAGAGGGGACTTTGATTTCAACAGACATCGGGCAATATTCTCCAACCGAGTCATGGGGAAAAAACGTATGATTTCAGACTTAATCCGGCGAATTTTATACTTTGTGGCGAGCAGCAAATTGGATTATGACTTCTAGGTAAAGCCAGCACAATTCCCGCGTGCAGGGAAGATGATAAACAGAAAAAATATTTTGATTATGAAGAGAGCACCAGGAAAAAAGCCGCTGATCCGAATCACACAATAGAAAAAACGCTGGTCTTTTTATCGGCTTTTCAGCCAGACCAGCGCTTAGATAATCTCTCTCAAGGTATTATCGAACCAGACGTAACAAGTCTTATCAGTCGTATTACGAGACTCAGGACGACTTGCCGGGGAACCGATGTCCTTTAGCTTTCGTGTCGATCCGATACAGCGAGGTGCGTGCGGTAATGAACAGGCTCGCGTTATCTTTGCCGCCGAAAGTCACATTCGCGGGTTTTTCAGGAACTTCGATGATTCCCAGCAGTTTCCCTTCCGGCGAGAAAACCTGGAGGCCTAAGCCTGAAGTAATATAAAGATTCCCCTTGGTATCAATCGTCAGCCCGTCTCCGCCACTGCCGGGCTCTTTGTAACCTTCGGGCTGTTTGAGCGAACAGAACACGTGTCCTTCACCAATTTTCCCCGGCGCCGTGACGGGATACGACCACATTTCCTTGGCCGCACTGGGAATGACGTACAGCGTTTTTTCATCGGGAGACAGAATCACGCCGTTCGGCGCTTTCAGATCGTCAATCAAACGGGTCACTTTGCCCTCAGCAGATCGATAATAAACGGCGACGGTTCCCTGTGGCAGCGGTTCGGGAGCCCGGAAATGGGGGTCGGTAAAATAAACGCCACCTGTACGATCCACCACGAGGTCATTCGGTGCATTGTACCGTTTTCCCTGATAATCGGCTGACAGCGGTGTCACCTTTTTGTCTTTCAGATTGATGCTCACCAGACGCCCATCCATTTCGCAGGCCAGCAGGCTGTTCTCGCCGTCCAACATCAGGCCATTGCAATGATTCGAAGGCTCGAGAAATACAGAGAGCTCACCCTTTGAGTCGACCTTGTAAATTTTGTTGTCGGGGATATCGGTGAAATAGAGATTTCCCTTTAAATCGAAGGCGGGGCCTTCCGTGAATTTCAAATCGGTAAACAGTTTTACTGGTTTGCTCACTGGGCCGATGCCGGGAATCTCGGAATCATTTTCGGCCTGGGTCGTGGCAGACAGGAAGAGCAGTATGACCGCAGCGGCAGTCCAGTTCAGTATTTTTCGCATCAGAGGCTCCTTGGAGTACGAGGCCAGCGTAAAGGGGGGGAAGTATGTTCTCTCTATTAGAGTCATCCTGCCTCATAAAATTCAACCTTCTGAAGAATCTGAATGCCGTATCAGTAGAAATCAGGCCCCTCATGAGGGACACTGGCTGGTGATAAAATGACGAATACAGCGCCTGTATATGCATATAATAAGCTTGAGTAGAAGGTTTACTTTCCATGGATGCCGTTCGGCTGCTAAAACAAATTATTTCCATTCCCAGCGTGAATCCGATGGGACGCGCTGTTTCCGGTGATATCTATTTTGAGGGAAAACTGACTCAGTTTTTATGCGACTATTTTGCCGAACTGGGAGTCGAATACGAGTCAATCGAAGTTGTTCCCGGCCGCAATAATGTCATCGCCCGCACCCGAGTGAAACCGGGAGCGCCAACCATTCTGATGGACGTGCATCAGGATACGGTACCGGCTGAAGGAATGATCGTGCCGGCATTTGAAGGGACCGAAAAAGACGGGAAAATCTACGGACGGGGTGCCTGTGATGTTAAAGGAGGCATGGCGGCCATGCTGATGGCGTTCACCCGCCTCGTGCAAGACAACCCGCCTGATGCCGCCAACGTGATTCTCTCCTGCACCTGCGATGAAGAAGCCACAGTGAAAGGGATCGAACATCTGGTTCAGTTGTGGGAAAACCCCTCTGGTCTCAGCCAGATTCTGACAGAGCCGCCTGATCTGGGATTAGTCGCCGAACCAACGATGCTGGATATTGTCGTCGCGCATCGGGGCGCGACGCGCTGGAAAATCAAAACGACTGGCAAAGCCTGTCACAGTTCCCAGCCGAAGGATGGCATCAACGCCATTTACCGGATGGCCGATGTCATAAAAGCCCTTGAAGCCTACGCGGAAGAACTTTCGCAAATGGAAGCGCATCCGCTGTGCGGTCCGCCGACGCTGAGTGTCGGCGTGATCGAAGGGGGCGATAGTGTCAACATCGTGCCGGACTGGTGCACGATTGAAATCGATCGTCGCGTGATTCCCGGTGAAGATGGCATCGTCGTCATGAATCAGGTCGAAGAATATCTGAAACAGAAACTGCCCTTCGATTTCGAAATGCTGCCCCCCTGGATTACCGGCGTTTCACTCTCCGATCATAATAACGGCGAATGGAGTGACCGCTTGCTTTCAGTGATCGATACCGTGGAACCCGGTCACAAAAAAGTGGGCGTCCCTTATGGTACGCATGCCGCACGTGTGAATCAGGGAGGCGTCCCGGCAATGGTGTTCGGCCCCGGTTCCATCGCCCAGGCACACACGTTTGATGAATGGATTGAGATCGATCAACTGTTGAAAGCCGAAGAAGTCTATTATCAATTCTGCGCCACCGCCGGTCGCATTGAATCGTAATCAGAGCTGTGAGGTTGTTAACTCTGCGCACTGTCGGGCCAGCCGACAGTGGCACACGCTGCCCGAATTGATCGTCGATTTTCAAGTTAAGCACGCCTCTGCACGGGTGGTTCCGAATGCCATTCGAAATGGCCGCAGGCAACAGGATGTTGCAGAGCATTCGTGGAAAATCGAAACGATGGACCGAACAAAAAAAGTAGGGTGCGGACCCATGTGTCCGCCCGCCTGGCCGGGTTCGAATTAGATCAGACCAACGAGAGGGAACCGGTGAAAACGTTTCAAATGCCCTCTAACAATCCACGCTTTTAAAACTCATATTTTCCCGATGAGTCTCCAACCAAAGTGAGCGGAATGGCGCCAGCCACCGTTTTTGAAACAGCGACCCTGGCACAAGAAACGGCGGCTGGCGCCGAGCCGCTCAGGATTCTGTGTCCCCAATTTCAATATGGCCCAATTTTCCAATCTCAAAAAATTATCTTGACAGCCAATACATAGAGCGGCTATATATGGTATATGTAGTCATCCTATGTATTGGAGTAAATACAATGAATCCTCAATTATTTGCAGGCACGATGGAGATGCTCATTCTGGAACTGGTTTCCGAAGGGCCCACGTATGGTTATGAAATCACGCAGCAGGTGACCAATCGCTCGTCGAATGAGTTCGAGCTGAAAGAGGGAAGCCTCTACCCGGCGTTGCATAAACTGCAGCGTAAGAAACTGTTGAAATCGTTCTGGCGGGAAGTCGATGGTCGCAGACGTAAGTATTACGAATTGACCATACAGGGGCAGAAAGCCTTGAACGAAAAACGGCAGGAATGGAAGCAGTTCTCCTCCGCCATCGATCGTATTCTGGGAGCACAAAGTGGCCTGGCCTGAGATCAGCATCGACGATTTTCCTCACCACCGCGACGATGAACCGTCGTCGCTGCGGCAGGATATCATTGATGAACTCAGCGACCACTTTGTCTGTGCCTTGAATCGAGAGTTATTGAAGAATCCGGACGAGCAGACAGCAAAACAACGCGTAATCAATCAGTTCGGTGATCCCATCAAAATCGCCCGCCAACTCTGGCTCGACGCAATGCAGGAGAAAATTATGTCGCAACGTATTATGACTGGAATCTCAGCTGTGATGGCAGTTTGCTGTATCGCTGTAGTGGGAATTGCCTGGATCCTGGTGCAGGAGAGCCGGGTGGTGAACCACAAGATGCTGGAGCAGTTGGTGGCGATTGCTGATCGACCACAACCAGTGGCCCCGGCTGGCAGAGATCAGCAAATACTGGATCAGCTGAAAGAACTGAAACAGGAACAACAGGCTGCAGCCAATGCCAGCAGTGAAGGTATGAATCAGATTTCATTTCAACTGATTCAAGACAATAAAGACAAAAAACCGGCCGTCAACTTTAAAGGGACGTTGACAAAAAGTGGAAATCAGACAGAGTCGTTTTCGCTGGATGCAGTCAGCAATGCAGCGGGAACTCTAGATTTTGGGATTCTTCCCTGGGGGAGATATCAACTGAATTTGAATTCTCCCTGGGGAGAGTCTTTTCATCAGTTTGTAACTGTGATACCCGGCCGAAATTATTCACAGACAATCATTTGCCCGGCAGAGGCACCGGAAAAAGTCCCCGTTCAATTTCAAGTGAACTGGCCCGGTGATTCCAATGCGGAAGACTGGGTTCTGTTATGCGACTTTCGCAATTCATCAGACGGGAAGCATCAGTTTGAGAGTAGCCGGCTGATTGCAGATCAAAACTGGATTTACAAACGGATTCAGCAAGATCATTTTAATGGTGTCTATCTCATCAGCAATAAGAATTTAATAACAGCATGCCCTTTAGGCAGAGAAGGGGAATATGAAGACATTGATGAAAAGCAGCTGGTTGAAACTTCTTCGATCAAGCTGAGTCAGGGGATATATGTTTTGCCCG
>NZ_CALFPF010000117.1 GCF_937919775.1 uncultured Gimesia sp. | reverse complement strand
GGCAGGAATCCACGGGTAAAGAAATCGCTGCACAATTGAAGTTTCAGCTCGATCCGGTGTTTGACGTCCAGTTCGATGAAAGTAAAAATCAACTGGCTCTGAACAGTCAGCTCATCAGCTATCATGTGCAGTGCGTTGCCCCCGATCAGAAGGAGGCCGTCGAGACCTATCTGCGATTCGCAGACTGGATGGCGCGTATGAATTATGTGCTGCATCCCTACACGCTGCCCCCCGGTTCACGGATTGCCTTGAATGAAGAATTAAGAACCCGAAATCTGATCCCTACAGAAGTGGAATTACAGACCCGTCTCGAAGAGAAGCTGTATTTGCGGGCGGAGCACAAAATTCACTGGAAACTGGATCAGAGAGATCGGGGACTAATTCATCACTGGGAAACGCTGCGAAAGAACAAAGACGTCAAAACGATCACGATTCATGAATATCTGAGAAACCAGTTCGCCAATCTGCGGAAATAAGGTTTCGTGCGATCACGGGCCGGGGTCGCCGATGACAGGAATCGTTGCCGGCGGTTCATACCAGTCGATTTTCTGCTCCAGCAGTTTGGAGAGCGTCGCCAGATTCTGATTGAGGTAATCAATCAGCGCCTGATCCTTGCGTGGTTTCCAGTCATACTGCAACAGTTCCTGGTAGGCTTCCTCAGGTGTCTTTTTCTGAACCAGCATACGATAAGCGGCGACAACGCCGCCAGTTCTCTGGGCACCAGCGGCACAGTGCACGAGTACCGGCTTGCCCGCTTTCTCGCAGCGCATGATTTCTGCGACCGCTTCAGCATAATCTTCGACATCGCCCGTGCCATCGCCAATCAGGTATAAAACCTGATGATCGATCTTCAGTTTCCGTGCCGTTTCCACTTCGGTTTTGAGATAAGGCTTATTCAAGTCACTTCCGTTCAAGGCGATGACCTTTTCGATTTTATTCTCGCGGAGCATGGGTTCAATCAGGTAGCTGGAAACCTGGCCGCTGCGATAGATCTTGCCCGGTTCAACCACTCCCCAGCGTTTGGCAACCAGGCGGTCCTCCAGAAATCCCTCCCAGACCAGAACGCCGGCAGCAATAATCGCACAGACAACAACCAGGATTTTGAGGAATTTCCTGTTCTTTGCCGGCCCGGCAGAGGCTTCGATGACGGATTCTCTGTCAGCGGTATTCATTTTGATCCTCTACGGTTTTGAAGCAGATACAATCCTGTCTCCGGGAAACAGGGGCCTGGAGCCGGCATTGTAGTTGAAGTTCACAAACCATGAACAGAGGAAAATGGGCTTGAAAACAGGCCGGAATTCAAGCAGCCTCAAAGGGGCTCGCAGTCGCGTTGGGGAAAAACTTACACATCAGGATCCCCAGTTCATACAGCACGATCAATGGTATCATCATCAGTATCATACTCATGGGGTCAGCAGGGGTCATCAGCATGGAGATAATCGAAATGATCAAAATCGCCATGCGGCGTTTTTCATGATAATCTTTCACACTGAATACGGAGATCCGTTCCAGGAACAGCATGACCAGAGGTAATTGAAAACTGAGACCGAACATCACTGGCAGCGTGATGGCGAAGCTGATCCATTCCGAGAGTCGAATCTGGGGGTTCACACCCAATAATTTATTGAAGCCCAGCAGGAAGCTGAGCACGAAGGGAAATACAGCGTAAAAACAGAACAGGGCACCACCCAGAAACAGGATGATGCTGATTGGCAGATAGATATAAACGTACTTCCGCTCGTGTGGATAAAGTCCAGCAGCCACAAACAGCCAGATTTGATAAATGACCCAGGGACTGGCAAAGATCAGTCCTGCGACGAAGGAGACTTTCAGATAGATCGTGGTAAACGCTTCCTGAACCGCCAGTGTCACCGGCTCTGCCATGGTCTTTTCCAGGCTGTCGATACGGTACTGATAGTCAGACAGAATTTTTTGCAGCGCTTTTGTCTCGGCCGTTTGTTTTGTCTTATCGCTGCCGAGGCTGGCGATTAATTCAGCGATGGTCGCATTCTGGTTTGGATCAGGATCATCCGGATTTTCTGCTATCTGGTGCGGCAGCTTATCCAGATTGTATTCTCGTAATGCGGAATCAATGGGAGCCCGTACAACTGCGACGATTTTATGACCAACAAATAAAGCTCCTACCACGCATATCGCAAGGCCGATTAATGCTTTCCATAAGTGAATGCGAAGGGTTTCGAGGTGATCCCCAAAACTCATGGTAGATTCATCGAATAGATCGTGAGACTGTGGTTTCATGCGACTTTACATTCTGGAGAGACCAATACCGAACAGAATCACCACTGTTTGCACTCCACAGGATGAACTGCAAATGACATCGATTGGATGAGCGGGTACTGCCCGGAACAAATGGAATATTGTATATTGGCTCCCGATGAGATCACGTCATTCAGGCAGAGTGAATCAGGAGTACCCACTCCATTTGCCCGCTGGATGAGCAGGAGGGAAGAGCGGTAGTAACACTGACCTATTGTAAACAACCAGACAGGACTGTCAACCAGAGGCTTTCGGCTGGAAGCAGATTAAGGAATTAAGGAGCAGGAGCAGCAGGTTCTGCGGGAGGTGCCTCAGCAGCGGGATCTGCGGGGGCTTCCGCCGCGGGTTTGGGTTGTTCTGGTTCGATCATTCCATAATCAAGCATTGTATAAATGATGAAATTGGAGACCACAATCGATAGTGTCCAGGTTAGCATGGTTTTACCCATTTCTTTATCTTTCCCGGCATAGACCCAGCCCATCGCAAACGCATAGATTGAGACGAAAAAACCAACGACGCATTGTCCGGGACCCTCGTTCTTGAAAATTTTGACGAGTGTTACAATAAAACAGACGAATTGAGCGAGAAAGGCAATGCCAAGAAAAACAAAAATCAGAAGCGGAGGCAGCATAGGGGTGAGGAAATAGATGATAATTCCCACGGCGACCCCGCCCACAACTCCGATGACCGCCTGCTGCCAGCGAGGCGTCGCTGCTGCATTCTGGGCTCGTTCTGATTTGGAAACGTATTTTATCTCTTCCAATTTGGTGACCAGGTCCAGGTCGGGTTTGCTGTGAACGGCCAGTAATCCGTTGACGCGGGCGTTAAAAATCATCGCGGGGCCATAGAAGCCACAGGCAAGTAACCAGAGAATTGAGGGGACAATCAGAACCTGGGGATCCAGTTCTTTGGGTTTTTTGCCGGCCAGTTCACCTTCCTGGAAGTCTTTGACTTTGTTTTCGTCTGCATCAGCCTTTGCCTGATCAGCGGCTGCGACGGCTGAATTGTATCGCACGTTCGAGAAAAATGTATCCAGATCATTACCGTAAACGGCTCCGATTGCTGCCAGGCAGCCAATCGCGGGCAGGTTGGTGATCAGGAACACGAAACACCAGAAAAGTGCTGGTTTGAAAAGCACCAGGAATACTTTTCCCAGTTTGTGCAGCATCCAGCCCGGCGAGGAGTCCGCCATCGTCATGTGCGGAATCGCCAGGGGAAACATTAGAAAAGTGGGAATAAATCCAATGGCGATCAAGATCACTCCGACGGGAATGGAGTCGTTGCTGATGAAATAGTAGCCGATCGATCCGAATACAGCCTGTGCCGGCAGACTGAACAGGACAACCCATGCGATAAACTTAATACCCAGGGCTGAGCATAAGAAAAAGTCGAAATTAATTCGTTTGAGTTTATTTTTGTTTTGTAATGCGAAGCGAACCACTTCAGTCTGGATAAACCAGATCCAGCCCGGGATCGCCATGATGGAAACAAAAGCGATGAAGCCCCAGAAGCAACGCGGAGGAGTACGATGACACCAGAGCATCATAAAGATCGAGCAGAAAAACAAAGTGCTGGCGATGGCGCTGTAAGTAAAAGTCTTAACAGCGAGCCCTTTATGGTTTCCTAGAAACGTGTAAGCGTCTCCCCAGGATTTTGAGTAGAAATCTTCAACAGCAGGTCCTTTGCGGCCTCGTTTTCTACGGGTTGCTTCTCGCATACGGCCGGTGCTCAGTTCGACCCCGCATTTGGGACACTCGATATCTTCCTCGCCGACATCCGAGCCACAACGCGGGCAGATCTTAGACTCTTTGTCTTCGATCTTATTGATATCAAAGCTGGCCAGAAAATCATCGGTATCTTCAGATTTGCTGGAAGAAGTCCGCTTCTTTTTATTCTGTTCCGCAGAAACTTTGACAGGTGCGCCGCATCCTTTGCAACGAACTCGTTTGCCTTCTGCTTCATCTTTCACAGAAAATGAAGTATTACATTCTTTACAGCGAACCTTAATGGGCATGAATGACCTTCGAGATGTTTTGGAAAATCGCTCGTAATCTAATTTGAGTCGACTCACCCCTGGACGGAATCATCCGGTTTCAGGTCAGGATGTGGAATTAATGAACCGACTTTTCTTTCTCCCTAATTATCAACAGACAGGGGGGCAATTCGCAAGTGGACAGTGACTGAAATTCGAGTGGTCCTGCTTTATCTCTATCAAATCAGCACCATTAATTCAGCAGTGGGTTATGTTCCCGAATTGTGAGCAGGCGTTGCATTTCGTGCAACCGGGAACCCATCTGTTGTTCTTCTGCAGAATGATGACTGCGGGAAAAACAACTCATGGAACGAGTGAGGCAACGGATCGCGCGATGGGAACGTCCTGACACCCAGAATAGTTCAGCGAGATGTTTTAAATCCTGGCCCATCGCAGGCAGGTTGATCGTCTTTTTGTGAAGCAGGTAGGCTTTCCAGAGATAAGAGATCGCCCGTGCGTGATTTCCTTTCAAACCCTGAATAATTCCCAGGTTTCCCCAGTCTGCAGCCTGATCGTCGAAACATCCGTAGAGAATTTCCCGGGTCAGGGAAATGTTCAGTAGCTGCTCGGCCAGTTGGTAATCCTGCTGGATGATGGCATCATTCGCACGACCAGTCAGGTCGCAGGCGGCATCATCTGAGAGTTGTTCTACTTCCTGTTCCAAGGTGAGGTGGTTTGCCGAACGCAGATCGCCCCAGGAGATCGAATATTGCTGGAATTGTGCGGCTAATTCAAAATAGCCTAAATTGCGATAGGCGGCTGCCAGATTGTGGCAGACAACAGAACGCAGGCGATTTTCATCCTGCTGATGGGCATAGTCCAACACGAGAGAGAACTGCTCAATCGCCTCTGATGCGTGGCCTGTTTTCAGTAAGAACTGGCCAAAATGCAGGCAACGTTCCCATTCGGCGGCCTGGAGTTTTGGCGAATGGAACAAGGCCCGCGCTTCTGCTCTTTTCCCCTGGGAGAATAATTCACAGGCCCCTTGTACCAGTTCAGGAAAGGTGGGTTGCGCTTCGGTGAAGGAAGTGGAAGAAATTGGTTCAGGCACGTCAAACTCCTCTCGTTGTCTTATCTCAATGAATTACAGACGAACAGATTGAGAGAGAGTGTGTGACGACAGGATTGCAGAAATTGAGGATGAGGGTCCCTCGATCCTGAATGAGAGCATCAGGAGATCTTTTACATTTAACTGTGTCGATATTACCTATTTTAACAGTTGTGTCAATTGTGATTCCGGTTATTTTATCAAAATGTCTTTCGAGAGGGGGAAGCGTATCCTGCTTGCCGTTGCAGAAAGCAGGGGTGCCTTCGCAGGGTAATCTCAGGAAATGCTGCCAAATTGGCAGCGATTTTGAAGTCCAGAAAGACTGACCGGCAGGAAAGTGCGTTGCTTCGAATCGAGCGTGAAGAAAGTAAGTGTTTTTTATGATTGATGTTATGGATTATTACGGAATTAGGCACGGCGTTCGCAGCTAGGAGATAACACACTAGGGTCTGCAATGCAGATCAGTGTCGCGGTTGCGTTGTTGTGGAAGGGCTTACCCGCCGCCACAGATCATAAATATCATCGATGTGAAGACATTTGAGTCAAAAATCAAAGAAAATCTAGGAGATCCCAATGGCGAAGAAGGCTGCCAAAGCGAGTAAAGGCGCCCGGATTGTCCCTCTTGGTGACAAAGTCGTTCTGAAAAGAGAAGTTGCAGAAACAACCACTGCTGGCGGAATTGTTCTGCCAGACAGCGCCCAGGACAAGCCACAACGTGGTGAAGTGGTCGCCGTGGGAGACGGACACGTCAAATCCGATGGAACGAAGCTTCCATTGACCGTTAAGGAAGGGGATCGAGTGATTTTCAGCCCCTACGGCGGGGACGAAATTAAAATTGGCGGAGAAGAATACCTGTTGCTTCGCGAAAGTGACATTTTGGCAACTTACTAGGTTGTCACATTCAGTACTTAAGAGTGACGGCCCCCGTTCGGGTTGGGCCTGTTGCTCTTTTCTTTCAAACAAATTTCAATCTGCGTACATGGAGATATAGTGAAATGGCAAAAATGATTGCCTTCGATCAGGAAGCTCAGGAAGCAATGCGACGCGGCATCAGCAAATTGGCAAGAGCAGTTCGTGTAACGCTCGGACCAAAAGGCCGCAACGTCATTATTGAAAAAAGCTTTGGCTCACCCACTGTCACGAAAGACGGTGTTTCCGTTGCTCGTGAAATCGAGTTGTCTGACAAGTTTGAAGACATGGGCGCTCGTATGGTTCGTGAAGTTGCCAGCAAAACATCAGATGTTGCCGGCGATGGAACCACCACTGCCACAATTATGGCAGAAGCCATCTACAATGAGGGCTTGAAATCGGTAGTTGCCGGAGTCAGCCCGATTGCGATGAAGCGGGGCATGGACAAAGCAGTCGAAGACATTGTGGAAAAACTTCGCAACATGTCTATCGAATGCAAAAACAAAAAAGCAATTTCTCAGGTCGGCATGGTGGCTTCCAATGGTGATGCAGAAATCGGAAAGATTCTGGCAGATGCTATGGAGCAGGTTGGCAAAGACGGTGTGATCACCGTGGAAGAAGGCCAGAGCCTGCAGACCAACTTCGAAGTTGTGGAAGGTATGCAGTTTGACCGCGGTTACCTTTCTCCTTACTTTGTGACCGATCCTCAAAGCATGTCCTGTGATCTGGAAGATGCTTATGTTCTGGTTCACGAAAAGAAAATTTCCAATATCAAAGATCTGGTTCCCGTACTTGAAAAAGTCGTTAACGCCGGTAAACCACTGCTGATTATTGCAGAAGACATCGAAGGTGAAGCACTTTCGACTCTCGTCATCAATAAGCTGCGTGGCACGTTCCGCTGCTGTGCTGTCAAAGCTCCCGGTTATGGCGACCGTCGCAAAGCCATGCTGCAGGACATCGCCATTATGGTCGGTGGTCAGGCTATTTTTGAAGATCTGGGGATTCAGCTGGAAAATTTGCAGCTTTCCGATCTGGGAACTGCCAAAAAAGTTTCTGTCGATAAAGACAATGCCACCATTATTGAAGGTGGTGGTAAGACTGGTGAAATCAAATCCCGTATCGAACAAATTCGTCGTGAGCTGGAAAATTCAAGCAGCGATTACGACAAGGAAAAACTGGAAGAGCGGATTGCCAAGCTTTCCGGTGGTGTTGCTCAGATTAACGTCGGTGCAGCTACCGAAAGTGAAATGAAAGAAAAGAAGGCACGCGTGGAAGATGCTTTGCACGCTGTTCGTGCTGCTGTCGCAGAAGGAATTCTTCCCGGCGGTGGTGTGGCTTTGCTTCGCTGTTCAAGAGCCTGCAAGCCAACCGGTCTTTCTGAAGAAGAAAAAGTGGGTTATGAGATTATCCTGCGGGCCTGCCGTGCTCCACTCACATCTATCGCCAATAATGCCGGTGATGATGGCAGTGTGGTTTGCGAAAAAGTTTCGGAGCTGGAAGGAAATATGGGCTACAACGCAGCCACTTCCAAATACGAAGATCTGGTCAAGACTGGGATTATTGACCCGACTCGCGTGACACGATCTGCTCTGCAGAACTCCGCCAGTGTCTCGACATTACTTCTAACCAGCGATGCTCTGATCGCTGAAAAGGGTAAGGGCGATCATGGCGACGGCGACCTGCACTAAGGTCAGGTTTTGTCCCGTTTTTTAATAGATTTGAAAGCGCCCGGCAGTTTTTCTGTCGGGTGCTTTTTCGTTCCAGCTCTGATCTGTGTTTCCAGGGATGGTCAGGCCAGGTATCGCAGCGGACAGGCCATGATGATTTCGTGGGATGCGCTTTAGAATGTTAGAATGTGCGCATTGCGGACCCGAACTGATAATAGTACCATTTGCATCATTCACAGAGACCGTCAACTAAAATAGTGACTCCTTCAATTCCAGAAGATTGGTAGAATTTCGTGGCAAGAGAAAAAGTAGTTTTGGCATACAGTGGTGGCCTGGATACTTCAGTAGCCGTCAAGTGGATCAACGAAAAATATGACATGGACGTGATCACTTATACCTGTGATCTCGGCCAGGGGCGCGATGTCGATGGAATCAAGGAAAAAGCACTCAAAACCGGTGCCGTCGAAGCGGTGGTCGAAGACACCAAAAATATGTTTGTCGATTTTTTCGTTTGGCCCTCTCTGATGGCGGGTACCATGTACGAAGGCAAATATCCACTGGCAACGGCGCTGGGACGACCGTTAATTGCACACCGCATGGTGGAAGTGGCCAAGGAATACGGTGCGACGGCTGTTGCGCATGGCTGTACCGGTAAGGGGAATGATCAGGTACGGTTCGATGTGTCTTTTCAGACACTGGCACCGAACTTGAAAATTATCGCTCCCGTGCGTGAGTGGAGATGGACGCGAACCGAAGAACTGGCATACGCCAAAGAGCATGGCATTGAGGTCGAAGCGACTAAAGAGAGTATTTTCAGTATCGATCAGAATCTGTGGGGACGTTCCGTGGAAGCGGGCATTCTGGAAGATCCCTGGGTGGCCCCTCCTAAAGAAGCTTACAAGTGGACGGTTTCACCCGAAGATGCTCCCGATCATCCAGTAGAAGTGACGATCGAATTCGAGCAGGGACGCCCCATTGCCATCGACGGTAAGGAAATGGATGGCGCCGATTTGATTCTGCTGTTGAACAAAATTGGTGGAGAAAATGGCGTCGGCCGCATCGATCATGTCGAAAACCGACTGGTGGGTATTAAAAGTCGCGAAGTTTATGAAGCCCCGGCCGCGTTGATTCTGCATAATGCACACCGCGAACTGGAATATCTGACCTTAAGCAGGCAGGCCCTGCGATTCAAAACGTTTATCAGTCAGACTTGCAGCGATATCATCTATGATGGTCTCTGGTATAGCTCATTTCATCAGGACTTGATGGGTTTTGTAGAAAAGAACCAGCGTTTTGTCTCTGGAACCGTTCGCGTTTCACTGTATAAAGGAAATCATACGGTGACAGGTTTGAAGAGTGAGCACAGTCTTTACAGTCCCGAGCTGGCAACTTATGAGGAAGGCGATCAGTTCCCTCATGAGACGGCCCTTGGTTTCATCAGGATTCATGGACTGGCTCAACAGACACAAGCACGTCAACAGTTATTGAAAGGGGAGCCCAGTTCAAAACCGACTCGAATTATGCCTCCCAGTAAATCTGACAAACCCTGATACGGGAATTTGAGAGCGTTTTCATGCAGCCATCGTGGACGGTCATTTATCATGAATGGTTCCGCTGGCTCAGAAAACGCAGTAATCATCCCCGAATTCGGGCTAACCTTCAATTAATGTGGTCGTGTGATGGATCAATCGGCACAGAAAGGGCGAACGATTGCAATCGGTGATATTCATGGTTGCGATATTGCGCTGGGGACAATTCTGTATCATCTCGAACTGACGCGGGATGATACCTTTATCTGTCTCGGCGACGCCGTCGATCGCGGCCCCGGGACAAAACACGTAATTGAAATTCTGCTTGATCTGAAGGCCACCTGCAAGCTGGTGATGATCAAAGGCAATCACGAAGAAATGATGCTGGATGGCCTCAACGGAGGCCACTGGGAATCGATCTGGTTACAGCATGGCGGCAAAGAAGCCATCGACTCTTATGGGGGACGCTACGATCTGATTCCCGAAGAGCATCGCATCTTTATGGCGACGGCCTTGGATTATTATGAGACCGAAACCGACATTTTTGTCCACGCAACGGCGGTTCCCGGAACTACCCTGGCAGAACTGACCCCACAGGAATTACGCTGGGATCGGATCACCGGCGAGGAAGATCCGGACCAGTCCGGGCGTCGTATCATCTGCGGACATACCGCCCAGAAATCGGGAAGACCATTAGTGTTTGATGGCTGGGCCTGTCTCGATACCGCCGCCTATCGCGGAAATTATTTAACCGCCATCGATGTGCATACGAACGAACTTTTCCAAGCCAAACAGAACGGAAAATATCGCGCAGGTAGAACACTGGAACGTTATCTGTTGAAGTAAACGATTCGTTTCAAGCCACTTTCTGTCAGGCGGGATGTGCGTCTTAATCTGTCAGATGCATTACGACCATTTTCTCTTCACTCATTTCGTGGATGGCATATTTGGGGCCTTCTTTACCGGTTCCACTGTGTTTTAAACCGCCGTAAGGCATGGCGTCGGCCCGCCATTGGCTGGACCAGTTGATGTGCAGGTTGCCACTTTCCACTTCACGCGCAAATTTCATCGCCCGATCAATATCCTGAGTAAAGATGCCTGCAGCCAGACCATAAGTCGTATTATTGGCCATGCGAATGGCGTCGTCGATATCATCAAAATAAGACAGTGCGACGGCGGGACCGAAGATTTCCTCTTTTTCAACCTGCATCTCCGGGCTGGTATTCTCCAGAATCGTAGGAGCATAGATCGCGCCCTGGCGTTGTCCGCCGGTGACGAGTCGGGCACCCTGGCTGATCGCTTCGTTGACCCACTGTTCGACGCGACTCGCATCTGATTCACGCACCATCGGGCCAATTTTTGTTGATTCTTCCATCTGATTACCTGTATGCAGCAGATCCACTTTGGATTTCAACAGTTCCACGAAATCCGACTTGATGGCGGAAGAAGTCAGAATGCGTTGAGCCGAAATACAAACCTGACCGGCATTTGCATAACCGGCCATGCTGATCGCGGTCGCCGCTTTCTCAAGGTCAGCATCGTCCATAATGATCACCGGACTGTTACTGCCCAGCTCCATTGTGACCTTTTTCAATCCCGCCATTTCACAGATTTGAGTTCCCACTTCATAGCTGCCTGTGAAACTGATTTTACGAATGCGGCTGTCAGTACAGATGGCACGTCCGATTTCTCCACCCGGTCCGGTGATACAGGCAATCGCTTCTGCAGGCAGGCCGGCTTCCAGCAGGATTTCGGTAAGCTTCAACGCAGACAGTGGAGTATCGCTGGCCGGTTTAATCAGAATCGCATTCCCGGCGGCAATCGCGGGACCCACTTTGTGGCAGACGAGATTCAAAGGGAAGTTGAACGGCGTGATCGCGGCGACGATGCCACAGGGAACGCGGAGTGTGAAGCCAAGTTTATTTTTACCGCCGGCATTTCCTTCCAGAGGAATCATTTCCCCGGTCAAGCGGCGGGCTTCTTCGCCTGAAAGCCGGATGACTTCGGCGCTACGGACTGCTTCCACCTGACTTTCTGCCAGAACTTTTCCGACTTCCAGACTGATGGTCCGGGCAAATTCATCTTTCCGCGCCAGCAGTAATTCGGAGGCTTTCTGCAGAATCAGACTGCGATCATAGGGAGTCATGGCTTTCATGATGCGGGCTCCCTGTTCCAGAACAGTGACTGCTTCTGTGATCTCTTCACCACCGCCTTTGGGAACGGTATCAATCACCGATTGGTCAAAGGGGTTAGTCACATTGATAGTCTGGTTCGTATCCTGCCATTGGCCAGCGCAAAACATTTTCATCTTGAGGGAAACCTTGTGGAAAGAGGTTGCTGACTGAAACGTACTTCTCAATCAATTTCAGAATAGACGTGAGAAACGAATCTGACAACCCAGCGAATGATTCGAATTTGCTTTTGATGCAGGAAAAATGACTTAAAGTGAGAGGGATATTCAGGTTAGGGCTGTGTTTTTCCGGCACGGATTGCCCTTGGCATAGTTTGGAGAATCTGTTAAAAAACGCCTACATTTCCTGGGGCAATTCCGTCTTCAGAACCACATCTCTCAAGTAATCTGCTGTCTCAAAGAATTCTCAGCAGTTACGTGCTCTCACTATTTTTTTTCCTTCAATCAGGCGGATCTGATCATGGCCAACCTTCGTCGTGTGGCGCCGTGGATGGTATGCGGCATTACTATTATCCTGCTGAGTTCGGCGTGTGAAACTCTGCCTGGCTGGGACTCAAAGACGATGTCAACCACACATCACACTGAAAAAAGAGCGACTTCGGCAGAAGACTATCGAACGCGTTTTCTAACGAAACGGGACCCCAAGGCTCTGGACTGGATTCTCAAAAATCGCCTGTATTCCGGTATGTCACGCGTCAGCGTCGAGAAAGAGATCGGCGAAGAAGGCGAGTTTCAGGAGTCTTCCAAGTGGCTCAAGGCAACCGGTGGGACATTTCAAACCACTGATGAAGCTTACCGATGGGGACCTGATGAAAGCGGGCGCAGCGTCTATCTGATTTTCCGGGATGATGTGCTCGTGAACTTCAATCCTGAAGATTTTGAATTGAATTAGCGATCAGCGGTGTTGTTACTGAACCTGAATCAGGTCTTTTTCTTTTTCGCGATTCAAGCGTAACTGTCCACAGGCTGCGTCGATGTCGTCCCCTTTTCGTTTGCGGACGGTTACGTTGACGCCTCCTTTTGCGAGTGTCATAAAGAAGCGGTCAACGTCGGTTGTCGAAGGGCTTTGAAAGCCTGTTTCTTCTACTCCATTCGCCGGAATTAAATTCACATGGGCATTGCGATGTTTTAACAGGCCGGCCAATTCGTGCGCATGAGCGGGGCTGTCGTTCACGCCTGCCAGTAAAATATATTCATAGGTCACGCGTCTGCCTGTGGTTACGTAATAATAGTCCGTCGCATCCATGATTTTTTGAATGCCGATTTTATTGTTCGTCGGCACAATCTGGTCCCGCAATTTGTCATTGGGCGCATGCAGTGAAACGGCGAGAATGTAGGACTTGTTGACATCAGCCAGCTCTCGGATTTTTGCGGGAAGCCCGACGGTCGACACGGTGATTTTCCGCGCACCAATGCCCATGCCCCCTTTGTGATTTAGCGTATCCAGTGCCGGGATCAGAGCCGACAGGTTGGCTAACGGCTCGCCGATCCCCATCACGACGATATTCGAAATCCGTTCTTCCTCGCCGATAATGCGGTCCAGCCGCAGAATCTGTTCCAGGATTTCGCCCATCGACAGGTTGCGGGTCAATCCCAGCAGACCACTGGCACAGAATACGCAGCCCATGGCACAACCAACCTGTGTGCTGATACAGACGGTGTTTCGTTTGGGCTCGCGCATCAATACGCATTCCACGAGATGCCCGTCCTGAAGTTCCAGCAACAGTTTTTCCGTGCGGTCGCGAGAAGTCTGATGTTTGACCACTGTGGTCGAAAACAGACGAAAGTTTTCTTTCAACAGGTCGCGAAATTTCTTCGAAATATCGTGCATAGCCTCAAAATCATTGACGCGTTTGGTGAAAATCCAGCGTCGGATCTGGTCGGCCCGATAGGAAGACGACTCGTGTTCAATGCACCACTGGGCAAGCTCATCGCGAGTCAGGTCGGTAATCAAAGGGAGCAAGCCGACTTCTGAAGAGTCAGCCTGCAGAGTATCATTTTCGGACGACAGCATGGTTTTGGCTCAAGCACGTGTGTTCGCAGTTGATCGAGGATGCTGCGAACAGGGAACGCAAATAATTCCGATAGAGGGTCAGCCTGTCAACGCTGTGATGGCAGGTAATTCAGTAGAGTCATCATAACGGGGGCAGAGGCAGAAGACTACTATTTCTCTGCTCACTTTTTCTGATTCCCGTACGGACAGCCGGTTACAAAGGCTGTGATACGGTACATTAGTCATCTTCCGGTGGCGCCGGAAAACTGATGACCTTCCCTTTTTTCTTGTTAGTGGCCTTATTTTCTTCCTCCGTTTCCAGATCGAATGAAAGTGCCGGGATGGCAGGCGGCGAATTCGGGATGGTCAGATCGGGAAGCGACAGAGTGGGCAGTTTCGACTCGGTTTTCGCCTGCAAGGGCTGCTCGGTCGCTGGAATCTGAGGTTGAACTCCTTGCGACAGGCGCGGGCTGTCCGGTGTCACGATTGGCTTTTGATGAACAATCCGACGGCCGTCATCTTCGATCGCATTTTTGCTGTTAAAGGCAATTTTCTGTCCCTGAATCTCGGCACCGACGATCCGGTAATGTTGTCCGACAGGTGGTTTGAGCGCGCTCATCAGGTTGCTGCCCTCAGCGGGAGTGCGTTCCTGCGGGGCGTTCGCCAGCATCAGTTCCAGGCTGGAACCGTCCGGATATTTCAATCGCAGTTTTGGTTGCGAGGTAGACACGTTGGAATTGCCAAAGGGATTGCCGAAATCGGCAACTCGTTCAAATCGCGCCAGGACTTCATTCTTTCCCGATACCAGCCGCGGACGGGAATAGGTTTTATTGGCCATGACCAGTTCCGAATTTGACATATGCAAATGCCAGTTGCCCGTCGAAGCGATCACAAGATCGTCAGGACCAAAATTCAGTTGTTTATAAACGTACAATGAAGATTCAATCTGGGCAGTGGCGACGGGGGGTGTTTTGTCTGCACCCAGAAACATGGCGCATTGAATCAAAGTCGGCACGGGCACGGCCTGTACGATCTTGGGGTGGTTCAGTTGCGCGATCATTTTCTCTTTATTGTTGGTGGAATAATAGAGTGAGAGTAAGGCGACCGAACTCTGGTTGGTCTCCAGATCGACATCGAGATTACGCAGGATGGCTTCTTCTGCTTCGTCAGCCTGCTGATACTTTTGCAGGATTCGCGAGCAGAGCAGGTTCGCTTCCCAGACATCACTGGAATAGGTCTGGGATTTCTGAGCCATTTTTGCAGCTCCAGGTTGTCCCAGGTAGTCGCGAATACTCGCCAGATTTGCGGTTCCTGAAGCGAGCATGTCGTCGCGGCGGAAGTAACCGTCGCCGATCGTTTCCAGTTCAGAATAGGTGTGAGAGGCTGCGAAGAGTTGTCCCTGGGCCTGCTGGGTACGGGCCACATAATACCAGTAAGGCGGGTAATGGCTCATAAAGCGTTCCAGCCGCTTTAAAATCCGCTGACGAATGCGTGGGTTGGGTTCCTGCATTGCCTGATCGAGCGATTCCAGATCATCATCACGGATCAACCAGTCATCAGGGATGTTTTTCTCTTGCGCCAGTTTCCAGAATGTATCCAAAAACAATGTGGATCTGGAAATCACAGTTTCCATGCGTTGTTTATCGACTTTCCAGACATCCAGATCTTTTTGCGCTTCTACATTCCTGTAGTCCCACCAGCTGTTAGCCCCGTTACGGACGGCACTGCCGAACTGCAGTGTTAAGACATCGGTAGTCAAAGCGAGCGCGTTCGTCGCCATTTTTTGGCGCGAATGGTATTTGTGTTTATTTTTGAAGTATTCGCGTTCCTGCTCGGCGATTTCAACCTGACCGATTTCATCGAGAACCGCAGAGTAGAGTTTGACGACCTGTTCATCTCCGATGCCATTCAGATTCAGATTGTTCAGGATTTTTTCGCGTTCCTCGAACATCACTTCTTTGGAACCGGATTTCTTGATTCGATAAAAGGACGCGCGGCAGTAATTGAGCGCAATGGCTGTTTTACCGGCTGTCGGATGCGGTTCTTTCTTAATGTCCTGAGCGCGCAACTGAACCGGAGCCGGTCCGCTGAGCACTAAAGCCACCAGGAATAGCAATATCGGATAGCGAAAAAGAGTCGGCATTGGATCTCCTTAACTGCCGATCAGTGTCATTATTATGGCAGGAGTTTGTTTTTTGTCGTGGATGCTTTGCACATCAATGCTGGAAATTAATTTCATTACCTCAAATCTACACGACGAACGGGGCGTGTGTGGGCAATACCTGGATTTTTACTAGATTTTCCGGGACGCTGATCCGCTGGGGTGCCGGTTGTGTAAAATGGGCGAGCTTTGCCGCAGTTTTCATTAATGAGGAGAGGGGGGCCTGACTGGGTAAACAAAAAAATCCCACTGATTCCTGCAGGAATCAGTGGGATGATCGTATCCAGAGGTCCGTTTTAACTGTTTATGCCGCTTTCGAAATCCGAGGCGTTTCTGAGTAAAGTGTGGGGAATTGTGATGAAGAAAGTCGACCCAGACTTTCTGCAATTCCTCGCACGACGATTTCCTGCTGAACTTCATTCAGTTCCGAGAAAATCGGCAACGCCAGACACTCACTGGTAACAAGTTCTGTTTCCGGAAGATCCCCTGCCTTGTATCCAAGATACTGGAAACATTGCTGCAGGTGTAAAGGACGGGGATAATAAATGGCACAGCCAATGTGCTTTTCTCTCAAGTCATTGAGCACCTTATCCCGTTGTCCGCCTTTGACGCGAACACTGTATTGGTTGTATACGTGTCGCCGATCAGGCAGGACTGCCGGTGGTTCGATACAGTCGAATAACTGATAGTGCCGGAACAGGGCATTATAGCGACGGGCATTTTCCTGACGCTCTGTTGTCCACTGATCAAGGTATTTCAACTTAACGCGTAACACGGCTGCCTGCAGTGCATCAAGTCGGCTGTTGATCCCGATTTCCGCGTGCTGATAACCTCCAATGTCTCCATGAACCCGCAGGCGTCTGATGCGTGTGGCCAGTTCGGGATCGTCGGTTGTCACCAGGCCGCCGTCTCCGGCACCTCCCAGATTTTTCGTAGGGAAAAAGCTGAAGCAGCCGATCGTACCTAAAACGCCTGCACGTCGCCCACGGTATTCCGCTCCGATGGCTTGTGCCGCGTCTTCAATCACCGGAATTCCATTACGAACCGCATTTCTCCAGATCGGCTCCATGTCAGCACATTGTCCAAAAATATGAACCGGCATGATGGCCTTAGTGCGATCCGTAATTTTCTCCTCAATCGATTTTGGACACAGGTTAAAGCTGACAGGATCAATGTCGGCAAAAACCGGGGTCGCACCGACGCGAGCGATCGAGCTTCCGGTGGCGAAAAACGTAAAGGGACTGGTAATGACTTCATCGCCAGGGCCAATTTCCAGCGCCATCAAGGCCAGGAGCAGGGCATCTGTACCAGAGGCGACCCCGATGGCATTTCGGGAATCGCAATATTCGGCGATATCGCACTCGAATTCAGCGACTTCGTCTCCCAGAATAAATGCCTGATCCTCAAAAACTTTCAGGACTGTTTCCTGAACTTCTGCTTTGATTCTCTGATATTGGCTGACAAGATTGATAAAAGGGACAGGTGTGGGGGTATTTTGTTTCATTCAGCGACTCCATTCGCTATGGGAATCCGGGGAGTTCCGTGCTCAAAAACAGGAAAGGTTGGTGGTTTTGAGAGATTTGGTACACCTTGTTTTCAGGTAAGATGCAGATTTTTCGAGCATGTTGATACGTTTCCATCTTGGATTTCTCAGCAGTGATTCGAAATTTCGTTGGTAGATTATGTCGAGAACCATTTTCTGTCAATATGTGTCGAACTGAAAAGTAGTGACTCGTAAAGGTTGCTTTCAAGATGCTGTTGACAGCCTCTGTCAGGGCTTATTTCGCAATCAGCCAATGATTGCTCAGAAGATTGCCGATAGAAGAAGCATTGCCAGTATTTATCCATGGTTTTATAGCCTTGACACCTGTTTTTGCGGGTTCTACCATGAACGGCGAGTTCGAGGTTGAAACGAGATTCAAAAATCGACTATATATTGAATATTCACCTTTCAGGCTTGTCTTATCTTCGGTTGAAATCGCCTGGCAGGTAGTTTTTAAATCTTTGAAGCCTATAATGTCTGAGACGGTTTCAAATTTGACGTCAATATCCATAAGAGCAAAGTCCAGAAAGGAAAACTCATGGCACACGTGGTTACAGAGGCTTGCTTCAATTGCAAATATACAGATTGTGTCGTAGTTTGCCCTGTTGAGTGTTTCTACGAAGCTGATTCCATGGTCTACATCAATCCGGATGAGTGCATCGACTGCGAAGCATGCGTTCCTGAATGCCCGGTTGAAGCCATTTATCATGAAGACAATGTTCCGGAAAAATGGAAAGAATATATTCAAATCAACGCCGATAAATCACAGGAACTGCCCGTGATTACCGAAAAGAAAAAGCCTTTGGCTGATAGCTGATTGCTTCGGAATTCGTTCTTCGGCTTGAATATCTGAAAAAATAAAAAACTCCCCATTACTGGATCGGTAATGGGGAGTTTTTGATTAATTGATGACATTGAGTCGCTGTCCCAGTTCTCGCAGGACTTCAATATCGGTGTCTGGTCTGGTCGGACTTTGCGGATGCGTCAAGTTGGTTTTGGTCCAGCCGCGTAGATGCAGAAATTGTGCCGCCGAGTGTTTATAAGCCGGTGAAGGGCTGCGAAAAGTGAAGTAACCCAGGTATTGCAATTGATCGTTCAATTCGTAGAACGCAGGGTCGCCGGCAGCCCAGTACGCGTCCCGTTTGGCAAACAGATCAGGGGCAAAGGTACTCAGCCCCAGTAGGTAATCACTGCCGTATTGAACCATATCAATGCCGAAATCATTGCCTGTGAAAACCTTGAAATCGGGCCGCTTCTGATCCCGAAGCTGCAGGCGTTCCCATTCCGGTTCACGGTGGAAGGACGAGTGTTTGGCTCCGATACATTGCGGAATTTCCATCAATGCGGCATAGGTTTCCAAATCGTAGACAGACCCGAAAGGGGCCAGATCTTTGGTCAATTCAAATCCAATAAAGCGATCTGAATTGGCAGCAATTGTCTGATAGGATTCGATGATTTGAGCCGGTGCCTGTTCGACTAAACCGAACGACTGAAAGATCACGGCAGTGCCGCCATGTTCCTGGATCAGGTCAATTTTTCTCTGATAGCCAGCGGCATCAAAACGCGCGCCCGGTTGGTCGCTGACGAAGGCACCGGCGACAAAGGGACCGCCACTCAGCGTCTGTTGCGCGATCTTCAGCACTTCGATAAACGTTGGCTCATCGATGAGATTCACGTAACCCGTATCCATATTGACGGCCGGCGTAATTCCCACTTCCGCGGTGCGGGCGACGTGGGCGCTTAATGAATCCCGATCGATTTCCCCGGATTCCAGATAAGGCAGCAATACGGCTGAAATTCCCGTCAATTTACGACGCGGTCTGATCATGCTGACAGGATCATAGGTTGTTTCTGGCATTTAGGTGTTCCTTGCTATATATTCGAGGTTGTATTCAATCATGGTAAATCGACTGTCAGGATACCAAATTGGCGCTCAATCTTGGAGGCATTCATGAGATTTCGACATAGAGTTTCTGTTGCTTTGTTTTTTACGCTCTGTTGTATTTGTTTCCGTAGTGGAATCGCGGAAGCAGCTCCGGAGCAGAAACAAAAGCCGAATGTCCTGTTTTTGTTTACGGACGATCAACGTGCTGACACGATTCACGCGCTGGGAAATTCGCTGATCCAGACACCCAATCTGGATGAACTCGTGCGGAGCGGATTTGTATTCAATAACGCCTATTGCCTGGGAAGCAACTCCGGGGCCGTCTGTGTTTGCAGTCGAAACATGCTGCTCAGCGGACGCACTTACTTCCGCTGGACGGGCCGTTATGCTTCCGCAGACAAACCGAATTTTCCGGACTCCATGAAAGAAGCCGGATATTACACCTATCATCATGGTAAGAAAGGGAATACGGCAGCAGAGATCCATAAGCGGTTCGATCAGTCAAAGTATTTAAATGATCAACAGGCACGTTTACTGGGTCAGCCCGGAAAAGAGATTGTGGATGATGCCGTTCAGTTTTTAAAAACAAAACAGGACAAACCCTTCTTTATGTATCTGGCGTTTGCCTGCCCGCATGATCCGCGTGTTGCTGATCAGGAATATCTGGACCTTTATAAACGGGACCAAATGCCGCTGCCAAAAAACTATCTCCCCCTGCATCCCTTCAATAATGGGGAACAGATCGTGCGCGATGAACTTTTAGCCGGTTTTCCCCGCAGCGAAGCAGAAGTCCGCAAGCATCTGCATGACTACTATGCCGACATCACCGGCCTCGATGGTCATATTGGCCGGTTGCTCAAGACGCTCAAAGAGAGTGGAGAATATGAGAACACGGTTATCATTTTCTCTTCCGATCACGGTCTGGCTGTCGGCAGTCACGGACTGATGGGCAAACAGAGTCTGTACGAACACAGTATGAAAGCGCCGCTGATTTTCAGTGGACCGGGAATTCCTCATGGAAGCAGTGATGCACTGGTTTATCTCTACGATATTTTTCCGACTGTCTGTGAAATGGTGGGGACGGAAACTCCACAGGGGCTGGATGCAGAAAGTATGTGGCCTGTGATTACCGGTAAAAAGCC
>NZ_CALFPF010000116.1 GCF_937919775.1 uncultured Gimesia sp. | reverse complement strand
ATTTAAGAGCAACCGCAAACGGTGAGCCGAACAGTATTGGGCTGGCCCGACAGTGCGCCTGCTATCACGCGTCTGCATTGCTTTCACTCTCTTATCGCGTTACAGATTCACGGCAACCTCGTCAATCAGGTGCATTATCGCAATGTCAGACTGCGGGAACTGTAAATCAGGAGCCAGGTCGTGTTTCTTCATTCGAACGCTCTCTGCCAATAACGCACAACCGGGGCTAACGCCCTGCGGCTAATTTTCCCAACCGGCTCGACCCGAATTACAGCAGGCACGAGTCCCTGTTACCCCGTCGGTGTGCCCCTGGGATCTCACATCTGCGAGGAAATACAGTTGTTCCGCAACATTTTTGATATCCGCCCCTTGCGATAACGGTCTCTGCCGCGAAAATAGAGGACAGGCAATTCAGCAACCCCTCAGCACCGCGGCGAGGCACGGATGTCAGAAATCCCACAAGAACTTGAAGACCTTTTTAAACAGCTCAACCCGGAGCAGCAGGCGGCTGCCTGCCATGATTCCGGGCCGTTGCTGATTATTGCCGGTGCGGGTACGGGGAAAACGACCACGCTTTCGCATCGGGTCGCGTATCTGATTTCGCAAGGCATTGATCCCAGCCGGATTCTGCTGCTCACCTTCTCCCGCAGAGCCGCCAATGAAATGATCCGTCGCGTCGATACCCTGCTGCGCGCGTTGGGCGATGGTCGCGAGCGGTCGTCCGCGGCCCGCTCCCGCAGCATCTGGGGCGGCACCTTCCATTCGACGGCGGCCCGGTTACTCAGACGGTATGGCAAGGCGATTGGCCTGCCTGATGACTTTACAATCATCGATCGCAGCGACGCCGAAGATTTAATGAGCGCCATCCGCAGCGAACTGGAACTGGGCAACAGCGGCAAGAAGTTTCCCCGCAAAGGGACGCTGCTGGAAATCTACAGCCGCTGCGTGAATACCTGCTCGAAGCTGGAACCGATTCTGGAACGCCATTACCCCTGGTGTCTGGAACATGTGGACGATCTCAAAAAACTGTTTCAGGCGTTCGTCGATCGCAAAGAAAAACAGAACATCCTCGACTACGACGATCTGCTGCTGTTCTGGCACGCGCTGGTCGCTGATCCCGCGGGGGGCAAACTGTTACGCGGCCAGTTCGAAGCGGTTCTGGTCGACGAGTATCAGGACACAAACATTCTGCAGTCGGGCATTCTGAAAAATCTCTGTCCGGACGGCAACGGCCTGACGGTTGTCGGCGACGATGCCCAGTCGATCTATTCTTTTCGGGCCGCCACCGTGCGGAACATTCTGGACTTTCCGCAGGACTATCCCGGCACCACCATCGTCACGCTGGAAGAGAACTATCGCAGCACGCAACCGATTTTGCAGGCGACGAATCAGATTATCGATGAAGCCCATGAACGGCATGAGAAAAATCTCTGGTCATCGAAAATTGCGGGAGAGGCGCCGTTCATTGTTGACTGCAGCGATAACAACGAGCAGGCCGACTTTGTGGTGCAGCAGGTTCTCGAACACCGGGAAGCCGGCATTCCTCTGCAGCAGCAGGCGGTGCTGTTCCGGGCTTCGAATCACAGTCTGGCGCTCGAAGTCGAACTGGCCCGCCGCAATATCGCGTATCACAAATATGGCGGGCTGAAGTTTATCGAAACCGCACACGTCAAAGATCTGATGGCCTATTTACGACTGGCGGAAAATCCCCGCGACGCCGTTTCCGGCTTACGCGTTCTGACATTACTGCCGGGCATCGGTCAGAAGAAGGCACAGCAGTTGTTAAACGTGCTGGCGGATTCCCAGTTCCGGTTTGACGCGTGGACTGAATTCAAACCGCCGGCGGCGACGGTTGAACATTGGCCTTTGTTTATCAGGCTGATGAAAAATCTGACATCGCCTCAATCGGAAAAGCGAGGCATCTCGGCGGAAGTGCATCAGGTGCGTACGTTTTACGCGCCGCTGCTCGATCAGCAGTATGATAACGCGACGTCCCGCCAGCGCGATCTGGAACAGCTCGAACAGGTTGCCAGCCGCTTCAGCAGTCGCATGAGTTTTCTGGAAGAGATCACCCTCGACCCGCCCAGTTCTACGCAGGATGTCGCCACCGGCAGTGACAAGGCCGATGATGATTTTCTGGTGCTGAGCACGATTCATTCGTCGAAAGGTCTGGAGTGGGACGCCGTTTATGTGCTGCAGGCGGCTGACGGGAGTATTCCTTCGGAGATGTCTCTGGAGAGCACTGACGAGATTGACGAGGAACGCCGGCTGTTTTATGTGGCGCTCACGCGTGCGAAAAACTGGCTCTATGTCTGTTTTCCGCATCGGCAGTATTTTCAGAACCGCCGCTGGAATCAGGCCCACAGTTATGCCCAGCTGACGCGGTTTGTTTCGTCAAAAACGATGCCCCTGTTCCAGCGACGCCCGGCCTTTAACGCCGACAGTCTGGATACGCCGCAGGAAGCCGAAATCGAAACGACGGCAGAAGACATCCGCAAAAACATTCGCAACATGTGGACCGCCTGATAGCGGACCTGAGTCTTTTATTCTTCTTCGCCAGCAGAATGATCGACGCCAGAATTCTCGGCCGCAGAATTTTCGACTGCCGATTCGACGTCAGCAGGTTCATTGACTGCAGAGTCGATGATGACAATTTCTGCGGCAGCTGATTCCGGGTCAGTCGCGTTTTCGTCTGGCGATTCTTCGCCCGAGGCTTTGGCTTTGTCCCACGGCGATTTTTTGCGTGGCGGTGGCGGGCCGGGAAACTGGTAATACACGCATTCAATACGCCCGTTATACAATTTGCGGCGGCGGGCTTTCTGTCCGAAGATGCGTTCAAAGCCCGGATGTGACGTGAGCACGTAAATCGACCACATTTCCAGCGGTTCGAAGACGCGTTTCATTTCACGATAAATCACTTCAGCGTCTGATTTTTCCCCCAGGCGTTCGCCGTAGGGAGGGTTGGTGATGATGCAGCCATACTTGCGGGGCGTGCTGAATTCGGAGAGGGGCTGGTCCTGAAAATGAATGAACTCTTCCATGCCCGCCTGTTGTGCATGATAGCGGGCCATACGAATCATCGCGGGATCAATGTCGTATCCCAGCAGTCGATACGTGATGTCATTGCGTTGCAGATCGCGGGCTTCGTCGCGGGCTTCATTCCACATTTCCGCGGGAAACTGCTGCCAGCCTTCGCAGGCAAACTCGCGATTGATGCCCGGCGCGGTGTTCGTGCCGATCAAGGCGGCTTCGATGGGGATCGTACCCGAACCGCAGCACGGATCAACAAAAGGCCGTTCGCGATTCCAGTAGCTGAGCTGAATCAGTCCCGCCGCGAGTGTCTCTTTCAATTGTGCGCCGGCGACCAGCTTGCGATAGCCGCGCTTATGCAGACTGGGTCCTGTAGTATCGACGCAAATCGAAACGCGATCTTTCAAAATCGAAGCGTTGACAGAATACAGCGGGCCGTCTTCCGGAAACCAGTCTTTGATGTAACGATCCTTCAATCGTTCGGCGATCGCTTTCTTCACCATCTTCTGCGTATTTTTCGGACTGTCAATTTTCGAACGCACGGCGGACGCCCTGACCGGGAAATTCGCAGAGGGGGGCAGCCAGCGTTCCCATTCGAGATCGCGGGTCTCTTCAAACAGATCATCAAAGTCGAGAGCCGTGAATTCGCCGAGGCTGATCATCACCCGATCCGCACTGCGGAGCCAGAGATTACAGCGGCAGATCGCGTTCAGATCGCCTTGAAATGTGACGCGGCCATTTTCGATCGTCTGCTCTTCGTAGCCCAGTTGTTTCAATTCGCGCGAAACAACGGCTTCCAGACCAAAGGCAGAGGTGGCAACGAGTGTAAGTGGCTCGGACATGGTAGACAGGTATCTCTCAAGATTTCAGTAAAACAGACAAATCCGGTAGAAAAAGGGTACGGGGATGATCATACTACTATAGAAGGACACCCACTGAATTCTACCAGACAACTGATCATAGAGAAGGTTTTCACCATGCGGAATGCTCTCCCCCCTCATAATCGGCTCCCTCGCCGTGATTTTCTGAAACAGGCCTCCCTGCAAGTATTAGCGGGTACAGCAGTTGTCAGCGGTCTGCAGTCGCAGCAGACATTGCAGGCCGGCGTGGAAAAAAAGGCGAAACCGGGCGGTGGTTACCAGTTGGGCGCGTTCACCAAGAGCTTTCAGGACATGCCCCTCCCCGAAGTCTGCCGGGCCTTTAAAGCCCTTGATCTGGACGGCCTTGATCTGACGGTTCGCCCCAACGGACACATCCTGCCCGAAAATGTGGAAAAAGAACTGCCTCAGGCATGTGCGGCGGCAAAAGACGCCGGCGTGAAAATTCTGTTCCTGACCACAATGATCGACGAGCCGGATCAAAACGCGGAACGCATTCTGGCGACCGCACAGGAGCAAGGCATCGATCGCATCAAGATCGGCTACTATCGTTACAAACCGTTCGGCACACTGGCGGAACAGTTGAAAGAGACGACAAAAAAAATCGGGAAGGTCGCAAAGCTGGCAAACAAGTATGACGTGCTGCCTTGCGTGCACGTGCACTCAAACGATTTTCTTCCCTCGCATGGAACGCAGTTGTATCAGTTGATTCAGGATTTTTCGCCGCAGGAAGTCGGCGCGTATGTCGACATGCTGCATATGGTCAAAGAAGGGAGCGGCGACGGCTGGCGTCAGGGGCTCGACTTACTCGCGCCGTGGATTGCTTTATGTGCCGTCAAGAATTTTTCCTGGGAGCGCGGCGAAGGGCGCGACAAACAGGGGCATCAGAAATGGGAAGTCAAAACCGTGCCCGTCGCGGACGGCATTTCGCCGATCCCGCAGTATGTGGACGCGCTGCGAAAGCTGGGTTATGCAGGCACGTTCTCCCTGCACAGCGAATACAAGGGCCGTCACAGCTGGAAGGAACTTTCGACGCAGGAATGTCTGGCGCAAACCGCCGTCGATGCGAAATATTTCCGTTCGCTGTGGCAGTAATTCAGAGTGATTTAACCAATTCAACTGAGCGGCACGGCGCTAGCCGCCGGTTGTGAACGGGCAGGAACTTTCATCAAACGATATCTTTTTTTGTGGATTCAATAGACACATTAAAATGAATAGTCTCAAACATAAATCCAGAGAAAATTTTGAATATTGGCTTGCGTCAATGGACGAATTCCTCGAAGAGTTTGCTACCGAATTTTCGGAAGAAGAGCAAATTTTGCTCGATTATTCACCTGAATCTCTTGAGATTGTCGAAAAATGGATTCTAACCAATTACAAAAATGCTGCTGTAATGCTTAAGGCATCTGAAAAACAACGCGTAAATCAAGTGGCATGCTATGTTGGCGAAACATTTCGAAAGTCAAAGGGGGGTAAGTGGGATATTCAACTTGATAATCCATCGTTTGTGTTTTACGCTTTGCCTGTTCTTACAGGCACATTTGACCCGGAGTGTCCATTAAGCCTTGTAACTGCCGCTGCAGATCGCAGAACCGGAAGCTACTTAAGACAGGTCTTGAAAAATACATGAGAAGGAAACTCTCATAATCTTTAGAGAGGACCATCTAGCAATTCATTCATGAATGAATTGCTAAATCAACTGAGCGGCACGGCGCTAGCCGCCGGTTGTGATCGCAGATCGGTTTTAAAAACGGTGGCTAGCGCCATTCCGCTCAAAGTGAGGCGCTGTTTATGTTTTTCAAATTAGTTTCTGCACTGATCTGTTTGATTGCCTGCCTGACTGCATTCGATGCGAACGCGGCTTTGCAACCGAACGTCATCTTGATCATGTGCGATGATCTGGGCTGGGGGGATACCGGCTTCAACGGGAACAAGATCATCAAGACGCCGCACCTGGATGCGATGGCGCGAGCCGGGATGAATCTCAAACGGTTTTATGCCGCGGCGCCGGTGTGTAGTCCGACGCGGGGAAGTTGTCTGACGGGCCGGAATCCGTTTCGTTATGGAATCGAGCACGCCAACAGCGGACACATGAAATCAGCGGAATTGACACTGGCAGAAGGGTTACGAGCTGCCGGTTATCGGACGGGGCACTTTGGAAAATGGCATCTGGGCACGCTGACAAAAACGGTCCGCGATTCGAATCGGGGCGGCCCCCAGCATGCCGATCACTTTTCGCCACCGTGGGAAAACGGATTCGAAGTCTGTTTCTCGACCGAAGCGAAAGTTCCCACCTGGGACCCGATGCGGAAGCCAAAGGGCAAAGCGCCCGGCAATGGTTGGGCCGCGTTGGAAGCAGACAGTCCGAGTGTGCCGTATGGGACGCACTATTGGAATGATAAGGGCGAGATGGTGCAGGACAATCTGAGCGGCGATGATTCGCGCGTGATCATGGACCGCGTGGTCCCCTTTATCGAGGAGAGTGCAAAAAAACAGAAGCCGTTTTTCTGTGTGATCTGGTTTCATACGCCGCATCTGCCGGTGGTCGCTGGTCCCCGTTATCGCGCCCTGTATCCCGACGCTGATCTCTACCACGCGAACTATTACGGCAGCATCACCGCCATGGATGAGCAGGTGGGACGGCTCAGGGCACAATTGGAATCGTCCTATGTAGCAGAGAATACGCTACTCTGGTTCTGTTCGGACAACGGCCCCGAAGGGAATGCGAGTGCGCCCGGATCGGCGGGACCGTTCCGGGGACGCAAACGGGATCTGACCGAAGGGGGCATCCGTGTGCCGGCTCTGGTGGTTTGGCCCGCGAAAATCGAGGCGGGGACCGAAACCAGTTTTCCGATGGTCACCAGCGATTATCTGCACACGATTCTGTCTGCAGTCGGACTCCTGTTTATGGGCAGGCGACCACTGGATGGGATCAATCTGATGCCTGTCTTTGAGCAGAAACGGCAGGAACGGAAAACGCCGATCGGCTTTCAATTTCAAAATAATGCGGCCTGGATGACGCACCGCTATAAGCTATTACGCACAGGAATGCAGGAGAAGGCTCAATATCAGTTGTTTGATTTACTCGCTGATCCGGGCGAGACCAGCGATGTTTCGAAGGATCACCCTGAACTGGTGAAACAATATCGAGCGGATCTTGAGAACTGGATTAAATCGTGTGACAACAGCAGCCGGGGAAATGACTATTAACAACGTCGATTCTGCGAAATCATTGACTTCGATAGAAAGAACACCATGTTGAATCTGAAAGTGCTCTTCAGTTTTACTCTGGTATTATTTTTACTCATCACTACCCGCATCCATGCGGCGGAGGAGACGCGGCCGAATATCATTCTGATCATGGTCGATGACATGGGTTTCTCCGACATTGGCTGTTACGGCGGGGAAATTGAAACGCCGCACATCGACGCGCTGGCCGCGGGGGGCGTCCGGTTTTCCCAGTTTTATAATACGGCCCGCTGCTGTCCGACCCGGGCCACCTTGATGACGGGCCTGCATCCGCATCAGACGGGGATCGGCTGGATGACCAATCCGCCCGGCGATACCCGCGGAGATTCCAGACCGCCCGCTTATCAGGGATATCTGAACCGTGAGTGTGTGACCGTCGCCGAAGTACTGCAATCCGCCGGTTATGCAACATATATGACGGGGAAATGGCATTTAGGATTTAACTCGCAAGATCGCTGGCCGCTACAGCGGGGCTTTCAAAAATACTTTGGCTGCATTTCGGGCGCGACCCGCTTCTTCTATCCAGAGGAACCGCGGGGCATGACGCTGGGGAACGAACATATCAAGACGCCCGCCAGCACAACCCAGCGCCCCTTTTATACCACCGATGCCTTTACCGATTTCGCCATTCGTTATCTTACCGAACATCAAGAAGACGCGTCACAACGGAACAAGCCGTTTTTCCTATACCTCGCGTATACTGCCCCGCATTGGCCGCTGCAGGCACACGAAGAAGAGATCAAAAAATACCGCGGCAAGTATCGGATCGGCTGGGACGAGCTACGAACGCAGCGGTTGGCAAAGCAAAAGGAACTCGGCCTGCTACCGGCGCATACAAAATTGTCGCCGCGTAATGAGGCGGCTCCTGCATGGGACTCGCTGGATGAGCAGAAACAGATCGAGATGGATCTGAAGATGGCTGTTTATGCGGCGATGGTAGATCGTGTGGATCAGAACATCGGCAAGCTGGTCGGCTGGCTCAAAGCAAACGAACAGTTTGACAATACGCTGATTCTGTTTCTGTCGGACAATGGCGCGTGTGCTGAAGGGCCTGCGCTCGGACGTGGCCGATTTATGAATCCGGAATATCGGAATCAGGAACACAGCAACAGTTACGGCAAAGCCTGGGCGAATGCGTCGAACACGCCGTTCCGTTTGTTCAAACATTATGCCCATGAAGGGGGAACCTCGACGCCGTTCCTGATGCACTGGCCAGAACAGATTAAGCCGCGCAAAGCATGGTACACCGAACCGGCACAACTGATTGACATCATGCCGACGCTCGTTGATGTCGCCGGAGCCAAATATCCCACGACGTATGCCGGCAAGCAGATTCACGCACTGGACGGCGTCTCCCTGCGACCGGCGATGCAGGGAAAAACTCTGAACCGTGCCACGCCTCTTTTCATTGAACACGAAGACAACGCGTTCGTGAGAGACGGCGACTGGAAACTGGTCGGCAGAGGCGTTTCTCCCGCCAGTGGACTCAAGCCCGAAAAGTGGGAACTCTACAACGTGAAACAGGATCGCACGGAGTTGAACAATCTGGCCGAGAAAAAACCGGAGCTCGTTTCGGATTTGTCAGCACAATGGCAGGCGTGGGCCAAACGAGTGGGCGTATTTCCCAAGTAATTGTTTTTCTATCATGCTCGGGACAAAAAACACGAACGGTTTTGAGTTTCTGGCGAAGGTCACAAGGCAACAGATATCAAAAAAGTTCCAGGATCTGCGTGCCACTGTTCGGCTTGTCCGACAGTGCCGATTTCTCTCCCGTATTCAAGTTCATTAGACGCAATTCATTACAATCGGTCGGCACTAATAAGCAGCCATCGCCCTGTTCAGCAATGACTCACACGGCGTCATAAAGAGTGTATTGTGTAAACTTTATTGGTCACATATTCTCACTGTCGGACCAGCCGACAGTGGCACACAATTCCTGATTCTGCTTTGATGCCACTCGAAAAGAAAAGGACCTGATTACTGCACTCGGCCTGAAATTGATTCGGGCCTGCCCCGTTTTTACTCTTCCTGAAGATGTTTTTTTTATTCAACCCAGTGCAGGACATTGCGGATGATCGACCAGCGGGGGATCGTGATTTCGTTGTCTTTGCCGAGGATCCAGTAGTTGTAAAGGGAATCGAAGATGCCTTCTTTCTTTTTGAGTTCGAGCCAGACTTCCATGAACTCTTCGAACTCAATGTCGTGTGCGCCCAGGTAATACATGGGGACCCGGATGTTTTTCTTGAACGGGTTGATCACGGAAAACTTCGGATACAGCAGCGTCCAGGCGGCTCCTGTCTCGGCGCTGGTCACCAGCAGATCAGAGTCGCCCGCTTTACCTGCAAAAAAGTCTTCTTCGGAATTGATGGAAATGAATGTGGCATTGGGGAAAAACTCGTGCGCTTTTTCATCAAAAAAGCTGTTGGCGACGACGGCGATTTTCAGTTCGTGTGAATGCCTTAAGGTCTCAAACTCCAGAAAATCGACCTTGCGATAGTCGGGCAGGACGATGGCCAGCGTGACATCCATGTAAGAGTCGGCGACGGGAAACGCGGTTGCCCGTTCAATGGTTCCTTCCAGTCCGGACATCGCCAGATCGAAATGATCCTGGTTCAATTGATGTACCAGATTCCGGGGAACAAAGGGCACAAATTCGATGGTCACCCCCAGATCCAGGGCCAGTCGATGCGCCATATCAATGTCCAGGCCGACCAACTGACCTCGATCATTAAAGTAGGAAAAGGGGAGGCGTTTGGCATCGAAGCCGATGCGGATCATTCCACGGCGTCTGATCCGATCAATGCGTGTTTCCTGCGATTGGATGGGGACCGGATTCGGCGCGGATTCTTTCAGAATCGTAAAGGGCGCACCGGGATATAACAGTTGCCGATCCGCGATCATCGCCTTCGATTCATAGACGTTTTTAAACGTATAATTCAGGACCCCGTGAATGATGGCAATCACGACTCCCGCGATACACAGGGAAAGCAGAGAATACGAAACCAGTCGTTTCCATTGGATCTTGAGATTTCCCGACAACGAAGCCGCTGCGAGAACCGCAAACGAGAACAGATAGACCGAACGCAGCGCGTCTCCCAGCCGCGTCGTATAAACGCCCACCGCCAGATAGAGCTGAAAAATGTCGTGAGGAATGTGCATCAGGTCGAGCAGCCAGGGAATGGTGACGGCGGGTTTGGCAAACGCGCCGGCCATGCCCAGCGAGAGAAATTTGGGATATTGTTCGGGCATTAAACTCGCGCCGTAGAACCAGGCCGAGAAGGGAATAAAAATCAGACCGACAATGCGACCCAGGTCTGGAAAAGGAAAAACGAGGGGGACCAGCACATCGGGTGAGCCACCGGTTTCGTCTTTTTCCAGACCGTAACGTTCCAGAATTTCCCGTGCCGCTTCGACGATTAATGGCAGGACTGCGAAAGTGCTGCTCAGCACGAATGAAGCGATCACTGCCGTCTGCGATACTTTGACCGCGTCCCAATAGCGGACAGGAGTGCAGACCGAAATCAACATCGGCAGGATTCCCACCGTGAGTATCAGCGTGGCTGCGGTGAAGGTAATGAGATAGGCCTGCAGCAGTCCGAACTTTTCAAACGGCAGTGTCCCCACGGCATAGGAGACAATGGCAAAGATCCCTAAAGGGGACAGATGCACGATGAAGCGGTTCAGTTTCATTAACGCATGCACGGCCACGGAAAGCGGGTCCAGTAAATGTTCCCGTTTGGAAATGCTGCTTAATGCAATTCCTAATCCTATGGAAAACAACACCACGGCGGGAACCGAATTATTGGCCAGTGAGTAAAAGGGATTGGCGGGGACAAATAAATTATACAGGCTCTCCGTCTTGGGTCCCTCAATAATACTCGTGCTGAAAAATGCCCCTTTCTGCCAGAACGGGAATGAGAGGGACATCAGACAGACGGAGAACAGGCCGATACACCATAAAACCAACAGGAGTGCGATGACGGTGAGCGCCATGCTCCGCGTCTGCTTTAAGGAAATCCGCCCCAGATTCAGGATCAGCGAGAGCGTAATGTAAGGGAGCACTGTCATCTGCAACAGGCCGATGAAGACATCGCCGACCGGTTTCAGCGGGGTGCACAGTTCACCAAAGAATAAACCACAGGCAATACCCAGCGCCAAACTGGTCAGAATCCAGGTCGTTAATCCGGGTTTGAAGTGTGACTGAGCTACTTTATTCATTCACCAGATCCTTGAGCGCACAGGTATCAGGGCTGGTAAAATGCTCCCGCATCGCGGGAAATCTGATACTTGTCATGGATAAATCCTGGCTGGAAGTGTATGTTTCCAGTTGCGACAACGTTAATAACGTAACGGCCCCCGTGAATCGAGACAATCAATGCGTTCGACGGATTGAGGATTCTTATCAGAAAACCGCTTCTTTCACCAGACTTTTCGATCCTGTATGTCATTTTCTATTTCTTATCATAGTCAGCTTCTCACTTTTGAAACTTCGCCCGAGCTATTTTCTCCCAAAAATCTTGATCGGGGGACCGAGGCGATGTTATCGACGGTTGCCTTCGAACCGGGTCAGCGCGTGCTGGATCTGGGCTGCGGCTATGGTGTGGTCGGAATTCTGGCGGCGAAGATTGTGGGGCCGGAAAATGTTGTGATGACGGATATTGAGCAGACGGCCGTGAACCTGGCGCAAACCAACGCCACGCGGAATCAGGTCGCCGGAGTTAAAATTATTCAGAGCGATGGCTTTCAGGACCACAATGAAACCGACTTCGACTGGATTCTGTCGAACCCGCCTTATCATAAAGATTTTTCGACCGCCAAGAATTTCATCATGAAAGGCTTTAACCGTTTGAAAATTGGTGGCCATATGGTGATGGTGACGCGCCGACGATTGTGGTATCAGAAAAAGCTGACCAGCATCTTTGGCGGTACCGAGGTTCA
>NZ_CALFPF010000115.1 GCF_937919775.1 uncultured Gimesia sp. | reverse complement strand
CTGCTGTCGATTTCACGCGACGTTTGCAAGCCGTGTTGCATCAGTTGCTCCCATAATCCACCGGGAAGCTGTTCTGTTCGAGCCAGTTCCCGGACAGCGGTAATTCTTTCAGATTTAGGGGCTTCGATGGAAATGGAACCCCCGACTCCGGTGCGATTGACCAACTGGATGACACTTTTTCGCCGCGTTTTATAAACGCCTTCCTGGATTCCTTCCAGTAGAAGCGGTATGGCGAGTTCATCAGGCCACTCCGAGATGGATTCAACCACCGCGAGTTGAACTTCCGGACTGCGGTCGTTGATGAGTGATCGCAGTAAAAGGGTTGATTCCGGAGAAGCAGTCCCGCCTAAGCCTTCTGCAACAGCACGGCGGACGGACGAAGCCCCATCATCTTTCAGAGGGGCCAGGTAGTGTGCCCCAAAGGGAATCAGTCCTCGAACAGCTGAAATCCGTGAACTTTCCTGAGGACGCGCTGCCTGCTCCTGAAGTAGTACCAGTGCCTGCTCAGTTCCCAGAACTCCCAAATGTTCAATCGCTTTGTTTTGAACCTGAAGATCGGCATCAGTCAGCTGGGATGTGAGAATCGCTTCCGCATCAGGATGGCGAACCAGGGCGGCCCAGTAACCAAAATTCCAGCGCATGACAGAGTCTGTATCCCAGCGAACCTGCATGATATTTGCAGGCCACGCCGACGCTTCAAATTCCCGGGCTTGCATGTGATCCGGATTCGTGTGCGAGAATTGATTCTGTTCCGCATAAAACCAGAGTCCGTGTATGATGCAGGCATCCATGGCTGCCCGACGCAGGGTTTTAGGAGGGACTGCTGTGTTGTCGCTGACATCCAGAGATTGTTCCAACGAGGGGATTTCTGCGGGCGGAAGGAAACGGGCCAGACCTCGATAGAGTTCGCCGCGTAATTCGATTGAGATGTCAGGGCGTTGCAGTAATTGCGTGAGCTTGTTTTTTGTCTGGAAGGGGATGGCATTCGCCCGTGAGAGCACCAGGCAGATACCATTGATGGCGGCATGTTTCATCGCCGGCGAAATGGGAATCATTTCGGGCTTGGATTTGTCTTTTTCTGACTTCTGACCGGGGAGAAGTATTTCACGGTTTTTTGTTTTGGGAACGGCATCAGAAGCTGAGGGATCATAAGCGAGATTTTCGTGGACGACTTTATCGAGTATCGGAAGTGCCTCCAGCGCGGTCGTGGGAGCCAGGGTTGCCCAGAGGATGGCAGCGTTCCAGCCCGCGAGAGAATCCCATTCTGAAAGCTGTTTTAATGCCGCCATTTTTCCCGGCGGTTCAGCTGAACTGGTTTTCGATGGTGAATCCTGAAAACCGGTTCTCACGAAAAAATCCTGCAACGTATTAAACGACCAGTTTTCGTGCTGCTTGTTTTCTTTTTCGCTGAGTCGATCTGATTTGAGCTCTGATTTCGATTCTGGACTCTTGCTTTCAGTCGCAGGTGTGTCTGTTTTTTTCTCCGCTGACTGCGGTGCCAATTCTGGTTTTTCCGTGACGGTCGAATCTGCCAGTAATTTTTTCTCCTGCAACGATCCAAATACCCAGCGATGCGCATTCATCGAAGATGTGACATCATCCGGCGTGTGGTCCTGAAGAGTTTTCCATTCCTGATAGGCAGACCAGTGATGGTTTTGAATCCACAAATCCTGGGACAGATAAACGTGGAGCGCTTCCAGTTCCTGCGGCACTCGTTTTGACACTTTTTCTTTCAGTGTCATACTCATTTGAGTCTGTCGAACGTTCTGGAGCAGACTCTTTTGACAGCCGGCAGGAATCGCGCAGCACAGCATGCAAACAGCCCAAAACGTATTTCGTAAGAGACGTTTCAATGCTGCCGGTTGTGTAGGCAAATCGTATCCGCAATCAGGGGCAGAACGCATTGGAGAATAGATGTGATCAATTGAAAGAATGGGAAGGTGAGAAAGAGAGATTTGAGAGACGGACTTTATCAAAAAGTGGATCAGGACAGAAGAGCATTCTGAGAAGAACGAAGGGGCTGCCCGATTCAATTTTGATACTCACCATGGAGTGAAGCCGTTTCTTTTTCCAGTTTATGCAAATTATCACGGATTCAGAGAATGTGGGTGTACATGTGGTGTTTTTACCGTTCGAATGTATTTGCATGGCTTGAAGTCTGATTAATCGTCTGTCATGCTCATGTCCTATTTTGCTCAAATTTCCAAGGACAACATTTCAAATACGGGGAGTACGAAACAGATGTTGCGAAAAATGATACCGGGATCATTGGTCCTGCTCGTTCTTATTTGCGTCACGACCGTTCAGAGTGAGGTAAAGGCTCAATCTGGAAAGCAGGAGGCGGCCGTGCTCAATACGACGATTCCCGTAAAAATGAACTACCTGATTTATTTGCCTGAAGATTATGAGCAAAAGGATAAGTGGCCTTTGCTGCTGTTTTTGCACGGTGCCGGCGAAAGAGGAGAGGATCTGGATCTGGTGACGGTACACGGACCGCCTAAGCTGGTCAAAAACGGTAAACAATTTCCATTTATTGTTGTCTCGCCGCAATGTCCCAAGGATCAACTCTGGCAACCGGTTGAATTGACCGCATTGTTGAATGAGATCGAAAAGAAATATCGCGTCGATCAAGACCGTATTTATGTTTCGGGATTAAGCATGGGCGGTTTTGGAACCTGGTCTCTGGCAGCTTACACGCCTTACCGGTTTGCAGCTCTGGTCCCGATTTGCGGCGGGGGAGAAAAGTTCTGGGTCAAAAAAGTCAAGCATGTCCCCATTTGGGTGTTTCACGGAGCAAAAGACACAGCGGTACGGCTGGAGCGTTCGCAAACACTGGTTGATGAACTGAAAAAAGCGAACGCGGATATCAGCTTCACAGTTTACCCGGAAGCCAGCCACGATTCATGGACCGAAACTTATAATAATCCGAAAGTCTATGAATGGCTTTTACAGCAAAAAAAGAAACCGGAGTCAGAGGTCAAAGCGGCTGAACAAAAAGAGGAAGAAGATCGCAAAGCAAAACGGGCCGCTGCCAAAAAGGAAAAATAAAACAACAGGCAGAATTACTGGACCAGGCCTTTGGTCAATTCCATGAATGCCGTCTCCAGGTTGGTTTCCTCTTCGCGGAACAGGGAAAGCTTGAACCCTTCAGTGATTAAAATCGTGGGAATGAAGGTGTAGTCCAGTACGTCGTTCTGCAGTGTGACCAGCATCACGTTTTTCTGGATGTCAATTTTTGAAACCAGTTCATGAGATTCAAGCAGGGCTGCGGCTTTTTCTGTATTCTCGTTCACAGCAACGTGTAACAGAATCCGCTGCCTTGCTTTTTTCATAACTTCGTCAACCTTACCGTCGACGATTAAATTTCCTTTTTCAATCATGCCGACGCGCGTGCAGACATCTGCCAGTTCGGGCAGAATATGGCTGGAGACAATCACGGTTTTCTTCAATTCTCCCAAGCGCTTCAGCAGGTTTCGAATTTCAATCCGCGCACGTGGGTCCAGACCGCTGGCCGGTTCATCCAGTAAGAGCACTTGAGGCTCGTGCAGCAGAACACGCGCCAGGCCGATGCGTTGCGTTTGCCCGCGGGAAAGCTGGTTGACCATCGCGTCCCGTTTGAAACTCATGTCGACCAGTTCCAGTTTTTCCTCGCAGATTTTGCGACGTTGCGGGCCTTTAATTCGATAGGCGGATGCAAAAAATTCGAGATACTCCAGCACGGTCATGTCATCGTAAACGCCGAAAAAGTCGGGCATGAATCCGACAAGTCGTCTAATTTCTTCCGGATGGGTATAGATGGAGATTCCGCAAACGTAGGCTTCCCCATAATCGGGGCTGAGCAGTGTGGCGAGCATCCGCATCGTGGTTGTTTTACCGGAACCGTTGGGACCAATAAAACCAAAGACATCTCCTTCTCCCAGAGTCAGGTTGATGTTATTGACGGCAATCAGGTCGCCATAGCGTTTGGTTAAATTGCGTGTTTCAATCACTCGTTATCGCTCCCGGAAGGTGAATCCTTCTGATCTTGCGGCTGTTTGTCTTTGTCTTCGTCTTTCAACGAAGGTAATTCATATTGAATGTCAGTTGATTTTTTGACGGGGATCACCACTCTGATATAGGTGGTCTGGTTTTCCTGGTCGAGTTTTTGATCATCCAGCAGAACCTGGCTGAGCGGTCTGTCCAGTCTGGCAAATAAAACGGCTCTGCCCAGGCGTAATTGTTCGGAAAGATCCAGTTGTTCGGAAGAAATATTGGAAAGACCGGTATAGCCAAATCCTCCCGACATTTCATGATAAGTCAAGATTTTCAGAATTTCATACACGTTTTTGGAGAAGGGGTTATAGTCGGTCTGTACCGTTACCACAGTCGCGTTGAGCTGCCCTTTTTGTTCGATTCGTCGAGAGACAGCACGGGTCAGATAACCTTTGATGTTACGTGATTCAACTCGGGGGCCGTTAATATTCCAGACTTGAGTCGAGGGAATGAAAGAATCTTCGAGATGCTCCGGATCGACAATCGGCAGATAAATACGATTGCCATAGGCCAGCACCCAGTCTTTCAGAGGGCCGGCAAAACGATGTGTCAGATTACCCGAAAGCTGGCCTAAACTATTGCCGGTCAGGTTGGATAAAATCAGTTCCGGTTGTTGTTGCGTCCATTCTGCCATGAGGCTTTTCGTTCCCCATTTCAGAATTGGCAGATTCTTGATGGACTTTGACTGATCGGAAAACTGGTAGGCAGGCCCCGTCAATGTTCCTTCGGCAGATCGATACATGCCGGCGAACGTGGTTTCCGGTAACCCGTTCCAGCAGAGGTGCGTCGGAAAGTATTCATTCGAAGTTGCTTCTCCCGGACTCGTTGATTGCACATCAACCTGGTAGCGGCGGGTTTCCGGACTGTAAAGATTGAGATAAAAGCGACCGCGCAACTGGCCTTCAGTGGCATCGTAGTCAACGAGATTGAGTTGTGTTGCCTGAAATCGATCGCCATTATCTGTTTGTGCTGTCGTGACTCCCCAGACTGCAGCGAGCGAGACCATAACAGGGAAAGTGATCCAGGTGATGTGCGGCTTTTTCAAAATGCGATGCACCAGAAAATAATCAAGCGGACCAATCAGCAGGAGATAAAAAAGAATCAGCCCCATCACCCACCAGTGGGAAGGTCGCTCTACTTCCGGGAAATTCTGCTGAGAATGAAAAATTTGCGTTTCAAGCTCAGAGATGCCGGTCTGAGAAATCCGCTTTCCGAGGACGGTATTCTGTTGCTGTGTGGAAAGCGACTGCTTCGTTCTGGTCGCCAGTTTGGGACAGAGATTCTTTAAGCCTTCCCAGTTGACAAGGGGGCTGGTTTTTAAATCCAATGCCAGAAACGTGACGACACCCAGCCCAAACGGGACTCGGACCAGCAGTGGCCCGTCCAGCGAAGATGCCAGCACTTCTCCCGATTTGATTTCAATGCGGGAAGCAGTGGCCACTCCCCGAATGCGAGAACGTACCGCAGTATACAGTTCCAGGCTGCTTAATTCACGCACCTGATATTTGCCGAGGATCTTGACCGGAACCCATTTGGAAAGCTCGCTTTGCTGATATGCTTCGATGTCATCACCAACGCAAACGACAAGATGACCTCCATTCACGACCCAGTCTCGAATCGCCTCGTTTTTTTCGATGCTGACGGGATATTCGGAATCAACGACTAAACTATCAAGCGAGTCATATCCATAAGCGGTTTCTGGCAGGAGTGACTGGTCGGAGATCAAAGCTGTGAACTGGTTGAGATCGTAATCAATCGATTCGGGCTGGGTCGATGAGACAGAATCAAAGCCGGGGATGGTGCCGATCGTGGCCCAGAGTTCGACCGCCTGCTTTAATCCGATACCCTTAAACTGATTACGTGCAGACTGGGGAGAATAGGAGATTTCCCGCACAATGGATTGCGTTTGTGCGTCACGCAGTCTGATTTTCAAAGGGCTGTCGAGCAGACCCGCTTTAAATTGGGAATGAAGTTGATAAGTACCCGGCTCTGGGAAGCGATAAACGTCAGAAGGAACTTCCGTCGGATTACCATCGGGAGACAGGGAAACCACAGAGAGCTGCAGTTCCAGCGGCTCATTTGTCGTTAACTCAACAGTCACCGGAACCCAGCGTCCCACTTTATAGAGACCATCAAATCCCACTTGAATCTGTTTGACTTCAAAGGGTTTTGCATCCTCTTCTGCTGCAAAGGAAAACTGGCTGGCGTGGAGCACAATCAGCAGCAGTGAGAAGATCGTGTTGAGTTGGGACAAAAGAAATGATTTCATGCGTTTATTTTCTGATTCCATCAGTTCAAACGTTTCGTCCGGAATCAGTTTCGGTAGTGACAGTGTGCTTTATTTCGAAGTGAGTTCGAATTGCAGTAAATGAATAAATACAGATATATCTTGGTATTATGTCCTGAGCCGGGACAAGGCTCAATGCTTTGCCCTTACAAATCAAGGGTTTCCGCGGATTAACATGTTCTTAACTCATTGTGAATTCGTCAGTTCAGCTAGCAGCGCTCCAAATTTCACCAAAGCAATATCGGGTATGGTGTGAGGGCCCATAAATTCGGAAAAGTCGACTTCAAATCCATTTTGTTCAAACATCTCTTTTAGCCAGATGGCCCCTTCAAAGGGGAGCAGGGGATCCTGTCTGCCATGACTCAGTAAAAAAGGGAACTTTTCGGATTTTTCTGCCAGCGATGTCCATCTTTGTTCACATAATAATGTTCCGGACCAGATGACCAGGGCAGCCGGCGGTTGCGGGAGATTTAAGGCGATCTCGATTGAGATCATCGAGCCCTGTGAAAAACCGGCCAGCACAAATTTGGAGAGGGGTAATTCGGATTCCTTTTGCAGGGCGTCAATAAATTCTCGCAATTTTTGAGCTGCTTCTAATAGTCCATCGGGAGTTTTGTTTCGCTGGTCCCGAATTTTTCCCGATTCGATTGCGGCATTCAGCTCCGCCACATCCAGCATCCACCAGGCGCGACCGCCGGGAATACCCATTTCGATTAAAGAGATGGGAGCTGCGGGAAAAACAAAGCGGACCTGTCCTGATAATTCCGGGTTTCTGCTCAGTATTTCAGGTCCGAATGGGACCAGGTCGTCACCCGG
>NZ_CALFPF010000114.1 GCF_937919775.1 uncultured Gimesia sp. | reverse complement strand
TTCGTACTTTTCCTCCCGGTTATGTGGAAGAAATTCTTCCCTCTAATGGCGGCGTCATCGTCGATAATGAAGGGCATTGGGCCTGGAACGCGTTACTGCTGCCTTATCTCGATCAGGCCCCCCTGTTTAACCAACTCAATGTTGGTACGGTTCCCGTTTCTACCGTGCTGAATAACGCAAGCATCCGGAACACCATGCAGCAGACACTGCCTGTGTTCCGTTGCCCCTCCGATTCGGGTCCCCGGATTCATGATGAAGCCGGCCGCAAAATCAAAGCAACCGGCGGATCAGAATATGGTCTGGCTGTTACCAATTATATCGCATCCAATAACTCATTTGGATTGAAGAAGGATCAGGGAACGAATCCGACCAATAATGCGAATGGCGCATTTTATCGAAACAGCGATGTGCGCCTGCGTGATTTTACCGATGGCAGCAGCAATGTCATTCTGGCCGGAGAACGCGCCTATTCGCTCAATTCAATCAAAGCGTTTGCCGGTGCTTTATATGCGGCCCGGGATTTTAACGCCACCGGTCCTGCCATCAGCTCGGACGGTTCCAGTTCTAACCAGGGGTTGATCTCCATTTTTGGAGGCGGTGCCGCAGCGATCAATGCTAATGCATCCTCAGGACAGGGACGAATTGCCTTCAGCAGTCCCCATGTCGGCGGCGCGCATTTCCTGTTTGGTGATGGACGCATTCAGTTTATCAGCGAAAATATTCATCACAACGCGGCAACCATCCCGGCTGACAGTACGTTCGAATATCTGATCGGCATCAATGACGGCAACGTCGTTGGTGAATTCTAAACCCTTGTCTTAAATTCAACCAGTGTCAATTCAAAGGGACAGGCAGCCATCATACTGCCTGTCCCTTTTTCGTTACAAAACAATTCGATGACGGAAACCGGTTTCAGGATTTACAGAAGCGACGTTGGTTCTGCTGAGCCTTTTCCGTGGACCGATTCAGTTTTCCAGCGCCATCAGATAGGCGATCAGGTCTGCCATTTCCTGTGTTTTGATTTTCTTTTCAAAGCCCTCCGGCATCAGTGATTTTCCCGAGCTTCTGATCTCCTCGATATTCTCCCGCAAAATGGTGATCTCTTTGTTCTCGGCTTTTTTCAGGGTAATACTGGAAGGGGTCTCGTTTACAATAATGCCGGTTTCGATCAAGCCGACATCGGTCACCACCACATATTCCAGAAAGTTCGGCGACACTTCTTTGTTGGGGTCCAGCACATGTACCAGAATCTCAGACGCGGTTCTGTTTTTAATTGTCGCCAGATTGGGACCGACTTCATACCCCTCTTTCCCCAGCTTATGACAAGTCAGACAATCCCGCTTGAAGACTTTTTTCCCCTCTGCCAGATCCGTCTGTAATGCCAGCGCCGGTTGATACTGAGAAATGATTTCACGTCGCGGACTGAGAATATCTCCGGCAAATAACCGGGTGGCCTGCTGTCTGATTTCCGGATTGGTACTTTTCAGCAGGATCGTGCGTCTGACCTCGGGAATCTGGCTGATGAAAACCGTTCGATCAGAGATCGCTGCAAACAGTCTCAAAATCCAATTCTCTCTCTTCAACAACTGATTCACAATTTCTGTTCTGACATTCGGCGTCAGGGAAGGATACTGTTTGAGCAGCAGGTCCGCGATTTGCGAATCGGTAAAGCTGGTCAACGCTTCGACAACTGAAATTTGAACTGTCTGAGGCTCACGTGCATCCAGGAGTGGTATTAACGCCGCTTCCGCAGTTGTTAAGTCGGTACAACTCAATAAATCGATGGCTTGCTGGCGCGTTTCAATGGTCTGGCCTCGATCGGCGGCCGTTTGTTTCGCGTGTGCGATCTGCTGACGAACCAGTTGAGCCGCGGCAGATTTTTCCTCTTTCGCATATGCCAGCAATGTTTTGCCGCCACGTTTTAACCCCTGTCCGATTGCCAGGACGACTTCCGTCTGCACGTCTGCCGTCTTTTGTTTCTGTCCGGGATCATCATAGCGGGAGGTCCGTGCCAGAATTTGTTTCACTTCCGCCGGCTGTTGTCGTGTGCCAATCACATTGGCAAGTTGGCTTAACAGTAGTTTGGCTTCAGGGCTGGCGGCAAATTCGACGTCCGCCAACAGACTCTCTAAAAAACCTGCCGTTGATTCGGACAGTGAACTGAGAACGGCTGTGCGAATCCAGAAATCTCCGTGATCGCGCCGCGCGATTTGATACAGGGCTTTCGCAGCCTGTGGATCGTTTATTTCTCCCAGAGTGAACGCGGTTTGAAAACGAACCCGCGGATCAGCGTCTGTCGCCAGAGACAGGACCTTGTTTCGCAGCGTCTCGTTCTGATTTAATTTTGGTTCAGCCAGCCGGACAGCAGTCCGCCGGATTTCCGGTTCATCATCACTAAGCGCCTGCAGCAGATTCTCATCGCTGAGTGCATTCAATCCCTGTAGAGACCAGAGGGCGTGCAAGCGGGCCAGACGCGATTCGCTCTTATTCAGCAGTTGATTCAGTAACGGCACGGCTGATTGATCCTGTCGCTCGAAGATCAGGCGATGTGCCGTGTCCCGCCACCAGACATTCGGATTTTCCAGTTCAGCGACCAGCGTTTTAATATCTGCAGAACCAAGTCGCGGCGGTTGCGGTTTGTGATAATCGGCCGGATATTCAGGAGGAACCAGGCGATAGATGCGACCGCGATCCCGGCCGCTGGTCAGATCCAGATGCGCTTTGATGTCATCGGGAATCGACCAGGGATGTTCAATATTCTCACGGTACATGTCAAGCACATGCAGTGTTCCATCGGGGGCATTCAGAAAATTGACGGGGCGAAACCAGTTGTCGGTCGAAGCCAGGAACTCAATATTTTCATGAGCCCGACGCGCTTTAAATGTGACGCCGTCCGGTGTCATCAGATAGCGCATGACCAGATTCCCCGCCACTTCGCCGATGAATGCGTTGCCATAATATTCTTCCGGATAAGCGGTTCCCCGGTAAATGGTGACGCCGGCGGAAGAGGTCACAAAACCGGTCGCGTTTTTTTCGCTGCGGGGAGAGCGGGAATTGGGATCGGCGGCCAGGCGCTCCGCATTGATAATTCTCCAAGGCTCGGGAGGGCTGGCGCGAAAAGCCGAAAGGGTATCGCCGGCCTCCGCTACGTCGTTGATGGCAGAGGCGACTGGCAGATAGCGGTTGCGGACCAGATATTTTGTGGGGAGTACAATCTGCATCAGGGGATTGCGAATATTACAGATAAAACGGTTTCCCCAATCGTCAAACGTGTTCCCGAAACGTGCCCCGCCGGAAATGACTTCAAAGGTCTCGGTTCCCGCATCAAAGCGAAAATCGCGTCGCCCCATATTAATCGGGTCGGTCTTGGAAGTCGCGCCGGTTTGAATCGCTCCCCCGTTACTCCCCCCTGCACCATAGATACAATGATCGAGGCCCCACTTGAGATTATTCATCACGGCCTGCACGTTGAACTTGCGAAAGCCGGTAAAAACTTTGCGTTTGATATCCGCTTTATGATCGCCGTCCGTGTCTTTGAAGTACCAGATATCGGGAGTCGCAGAAACATAAACGCCCCCTTTCCAGAATGCCAGACCGGTGGGCCAGGAAAGCTGATCAGCAAAGATCGTCGAACGATCAAACTTCCCATCGCCGTCCACGTCTTCCAGCACGCGCACTTTGCCGATGGGAGCCAACTTCTGTTCCGCCCAGGCTTCATCCTGGGATTTGTCCGTATAAGGATAGTCATTCATCTCGATCACATAAGCCAGACCGTTCTCGTCATACTGCATGGCGACTGGATCGGTGACCAGCGGTTCTGCAGCCAGTAGCTCCATCTGGAAACCGTTTTGTAATCGAAATGTTTTCAACGCTTTTTCGGGAGCCAGAGGCTCCAGGCGGGGCAGCGCCTCCGCCAGCGATTTTGGCGTCGCCCCCTTTTTCTCCGCAGAATCGAGCGGTCCCGTTAAAGTAAAGAGGGCTGTCAGCGCGACCACAGTCAAACATAACAGCGCCTGTTTGAAAACCAGATGTCTCATCGAGAATCCTCTTTATATTGATATTTCTCAGCAGCGGACGTACGAATGCGACTTCCTGATCTAGGAACCAGCCACTTTAGGTAGGAATGTTAAATAATTGTAAATCGGCGTCTGACCATCCACAAGCGACAATCCCCGATCGTCGAGGTCCCCGTACAGAAACGGGCATAAAAAAACTCTCTTCACCCACAGGGCAAAGAGAGTTGGGATTCGTCAATGAAAGCGGCTGTCAGACAGCAGGCTGGCCGGTAAAGTATTCCGGCTCTTTGCCTGCCTTCCATTTAATGTTACAGCCAATACTGGGTTTTTGATTTTCGGTCACGGGAGCTCCCGCCAGAACGGCGTCGCAGGCAGTCCGAAGATCTGCGCCGGTAATTGGTTTTTCATTACCCGGGCGACTGTCGTCAAACTGTCCCCGATAGACCAGTTTTTGTTCCTGATCGAACAGGAAGAAATCAGGAGTGCAGGCCGCTTTATACGCTTTGGCAACATCCTGAGAACCATCGTACAAGTAAGGAAAATGGTAGCCTGCTTTTTTTGCTTCTTCGACCATCTTTTCCGGGCTGTCGTCAGGATGCGTTGCCACATCATTCGAACTGATGCCAACGACCCCCAGTCCTTTTGCCATGTATTCGTCAGCGAACGTCGCCAGCGCTTCCCGCAGATGAATTACAAAGGGACAATGGTTGCACATAAAGATCACCAGTAAGCCTTTGGAATCCTGAAAGTCGCCGAGCGAAACGGTTTGTCCGTCGACATTTTTCAAAGCAAATTCCGGAGCACTTGTTCCCAGAGACAGCATTGTAGAAGCCGTTTTTACCATGATATGTTCTCCTTTTTATCTCTGCCAAATCAGCAGATACCAATCTTAATGGGAAGTTTTTGAAGCAAATTTTTCGAGCAGAGGCTCGACGACCTGCGCGGGCACAAAGACTTTGAGTTTTTCTGCTGCGACATCACCGCCCAGTTGCGCAATCTGTTTGATCAACGAACTGGAAATATGAGTGTATTTTTCGCTGGCCATCAGGAAGACCGTTTCGATATCAGAAGCCAAAGCTCTGTTCGCCAGGGACATCGTAAATTCCGCTTCCACATCGGTCAGCGTCCGCAGCCCCCTGAGCATCACACCGCCGCCACACTCCCGCACGAAGTTCACCGCCAAACCCTGAAAACATTTTACCTCGACGTTGGGAAAGGCAGACAGCAGCTCTTGCAGCATCTGCTGCCGTTCTGCAGCTGAGAAGAGCGGTTTTTTATCCGGATTGATACCAATGCCCACCGTGATCTTCGAGTAAATCGAAGCGCCACGCTCTACAATGTCCAAGTGCCCCAGCGTCGGCGGGTCAAAACTGCCAACATACACAGCATGATGTGGGTCGAGCGTATTTGTCACAAAAGGGCCTTTCTCGCATAATTCCTGACAACTTCTACTTTCATTGTAGCTGGAATCCTGGTCGATCCAAACGGACAGAATCCAATTTCTCAGACGAATCGTCAGATTTGCCCGTGAACTGCGTAGTGAATTGCAAATCTGCCTGTCACGTAGTGTAATAGACTAATCAGAGTGCGTATCTTTGCAGGCGATGTTTGTATTATCTGTTAACAGACCACTCCATCCTACTAAGGTAAATTCATTTTTCAGGAGCATCGTGGCATGCGACTTTCTGTTTTTCGCGCAACAGTTCAAACGGCGTCTTTGAGTGTGATGCTGCTTTTCATCATCAATTGTGCGTCTGCCGCTCCGCAAAACCTGGAAGACGTTTCGAAGCTGTTAAAAGAACCGGCGAATCAGGCTAACCAGAAACAGGTGCTCGATTTCTTTCAGAAGCGTTTTCAGAAGGAAAAAGATTTATCCCTGGGCACGCATCGGTACTTACTCGAAAAAACCGATGATGGCGGCGGTTACGCAGGCTGGTTTTTAAAAGCGGACCCCGGTGCCGAAGTCATCATCTACGCTGAAAAGGGGCGCCAGTGGCCCATGATTGCGCTGGGAGATTCCGGCTACTTTGCGAGAGTAGAACGGTTTCCCAACTTTTCTGCAGCCCATTATCGGTATAGCGTCAATGGTCGCCGTTTACCGGTGGGCCAATTTAACCGATTTGGATTTGAAAGTTACGAGTGGAAACCCGAAAGCCTTCGACAGGCAGGAGTTCCCCAGGGAAAACTGACTCAAATGCCCGCCTTTAAGAGCACCAGACAGTATCCGGGAACCGTCAGAGACTGGTGGGTGTATGTGCCTGCCCAGTATTCAGAATCGGGTGATCCCGCCAAATTGATCGTCTTCACCGACGGCGGGGGTTACTGTCACGGCGACGGGAACGCCACGATTGTTCTCGACAACCTGATTCATGCGAAAAAAATTCCGGTTTCGATCGCCGTCTTTATCAATCCCGGAGTGATTCCTGCTGCTTCAAAAGGTAAACAGGAAATCAGAAACCGCAGTAATGAATATGATACCTGTACGGCTCAATATGCTACATTTCTGGATGAAGAAATGCTGCCCGTAGTTCGCCAGCAGTATCGCATTTCGGAGAAACCGGAAGACCATGTGATCTGCGGCGCTTCTTCCGGCGGCAGTTGTGCTTTCACAGCCGCCTGGCATCGAACTGATCTGTTCCAGAAGGTGATTTCCTTTGTCGGCAGTTTCTGTGATTTCCGCGGGATTGATGATTATCCCTCCCGAAAAAAGAATACGATTCCCCTCGATCAGTTTGGCCCCTGGAAAACCGCCCATGATTATCCCGGTCTGATCCGTAAAGAAGAGCCCCCCAAACCGCTCAAAGTATTTCTGCAGGATGGGGATAATGATTTGGATAATAAGCTGGGTAACTGGTTCCTGAATAACGAACGGATGGCAGCCGCCCTCGCTTACAGCGGTTATGATTACTGGTTTGTCACAGGGCATGGCATTCACAGCAGCCGTCATGGAAAAGCCGTGCTACCCGAGGCACTGGTCTGGATCTGGGCTGAGGGGAAATAAAAGCCTGACGTCAAAACGAGGTATTTTCCGTGAATTAAAACATTAGGTGAGATTTTTATTTGACGAACCGAGTGCGGGTCGGCGAGCTACCGCGCCCCAGGAGTTGAACCGTGC
>NZ_CALFPF010000113.1 GCF_937919775.1 uncultured Gimesia sp. | reverse complement strand
GACCGCCGTTATTATCAATAAAGTTGCCGATTGCGGTCAAACTTGTGGTGGGACCACCGATAGTAACAGTCAGAGTAAAATTATTTTCATTAAGAGATATTTGATCCGCACTGAGAACTTCCAGTCCATCAGACGTATTTTCCGTAATAATATTGTTACGCAAGAAGATCGTCTGACCGTTCGAATTGATGTCAACACCTTTGCCGGTATTAAAGGCGATCAAGTTGTTGTCAATCGAAGAAGTCAGCCCTTCCCCTAAGAGCTCTATTCCGCCGGTTGCGTTGGACAGGATCGCGTTATTGGCAATTTTCACATTACCGACAATCCGATCCTGGTGAGCGGCGATCTGGATCCCGTCGCGACCATTGCTTTCAATCACATTGCCACGATCCAGGCCGGTTACAGGATCAACTCCATCCAGACCGATAAACAATAAGTGGGGTGCCAGATCAACGCGGTTACCAATACGTCCGGAAATTCTGATTCCGTGCCACACGTTATTACTGATGTCGTTCTGAATCCAGGTTCCCGCCACATCGCGTCGGTCTGTTCCGAAGGAGCTTGTGGTGCGAGTCGTCGATTCAATACCATTCTGTGAGTTCGAAGTGATCTGATTATGGATGATATCAGCAAAAATCGTCGCATCGGCTTCTGCATGCAGGCTGACACCGTCAAGTCGGTTCGATGTGATCAGATTGTCTTTAATCTCGAAATCAGTCGTCGTCAAATTACCATTCTGTGCCAGAATACCGATACCATTGTTGTTACCGGTAATACTGTTGCTGTAAATCATCACAGCACGTTCTTCACCCACGATCGGATCGACGATGGCCTGACCAACGCGAGCGTCATCTTCACGATGGAAGTTCACACCATCAACGCTATTGTTGGCAATGACGTTATTCGAAATCTGGGTCCGATCGATAATCGTAGATTCTTCAATATGAATTCCGATACCATTTCCCGCATTCCCCCGCCCGGCTGTGTTGGCGGCATCAGTCCCGATTAAGTTGCCGTCAATCGTCAGATCCCGTAACTGATTGTAGGCTTCGAAACTGACATCGGTTCCAATCAAATCAATATAGATCGCATCTCCACCATAGGGGGTGGAAGAAATATTATCATTGCGGGTCCCGGTAATGATATTATTGGTGATGCTGATATCGCCCGCCGCCGTATCCTGCATACTGACTGCGATACCGGCGCCGCGATTGTCATCCATCGTATTTCCATCGACGGCAATACTGAAATCCACACTCTTGAGTATCGTCGGATCGGCGGCAATCAGGTTGATACCTATGGTATCATTGGAACTGATCGTATTTCCGGCGATATCCCCATAGAAAGAGGTATACATCTTCAGATCAATTTCGACACCGGCACCCGAGTTACCGGTAATCGTATTGCCGCGAATCCCTCTGAGATAGCCCCCCACAGTCGTCGTTTTGACGAGCATCGTGGCTCCGGTCAGATTGGTATCATCAACAATGATCTGCGGAGTATTGATCGTTGCCAAAATTCCGACATACTCAATTTCAAAACCGCTGACAGCATCGCCACGTACAAGCACATCACCGACATTGAGGGTCGACAAAGCTTCTAAAGCAGCAATGATCGCTACCGCATCTGCGTTGTAGGCAATCGCCGCCGTCGTCGCACCATCAAACGATAAAGTGAAATCCCCGCCGGTGGGCGTTCCACTGACGATGACTTCCTGGACTTCATTGATACTCGTCCCTTCGGTAACCGTGGTCACCGTGGGAACCACAATCAGAATTCCCGTAGCATCAATTAAAATTGTGTCCATTGGAGATCTTGCCCGGAAGGCACCGATAAATTCAACAGTGAAACCGCCTGTTAACGCAGAACCGGTCACCAGCACATTGCCTGCGCCAATGGCATCCAGACTTTCCAATGCAGCCTGAATCTGAGCAGCTGTCGCGTTGTAAGCGAGTGTCACCGGACCATTCGTGCTGTTGACAGAATCGAGGGTATAAGTTCCGCCCCCCGGAAGATTGGGGATGAATACCGTTTGAATTTCATTGGCTCCAACTCCTTGAGTTGTTGTACTCGCAGTGATATCAACAAACGGCTCAAGCGGTCCCGTGAGCACATTCCCCGTCATGGCGGTGACTGTCGAGATATTAAAGTTTCCAAGCTGCGTAACGGGCGTCACATCCAGCGGATATACGTTGGCTACCATTAAGGGCACGTTTGCTTTGGCAAAATCCCCCTGAAATGTAATCGTAAAACCAGTTGAATAATTGTCCGTGACTGTAAAGTCATTTCCGCTGGTAGCGATAGTCAATGCTTCTAAAGCAGCATCAATATTCGCGGCTGTCACGGTGGGATTCACATTAATGTCAATCCCCTGAGTGGTTTCCCCCTGGAAGGTAATGGTGAATGCGGCAGCAGCGGGTGGATTGGTAATATTGACGCCATTTCCCGCGAATGTAAACGGGAAGCCCCCTTGTGAATTGATGAAATTCAACGTCTGTTGCTCATCTACCGCAGCACTTCCTTGAACAAGATTCGCGATCACAACATCAAATCTCATCAGCGAGGCATCAGAGACGATTTGCGGAATATCAACATTCGCCAAAGTCCCGGAATCCAGAAAGATAATATCGTACCCATTGCTACTCACAGTCACATTAACGGGATTACCAGTAAAACCTAACCCGTTGGCAATGCCATTCAGAGCGTTTTCAATTGTTTGTGCGCCGGCAGCAGAAGGAATGGCGACAGTAAAGGGAAACATCGTGGTCTGGCCGAGGAAGGTCAGTGAAAAAGTACCAAAGGTCGGATCATTGGCACCAATCATTGACAGGTGCTGAATCTCATTGAATTCGACAACAAATCCATTCAGATAATCGCCAGTAACAATGAAATCGCCTTCGATTCCCGTCTTGGTTGTCGCCGAGAAAAGCGCCTGTAAGGCAGCATCGATGTTCGCAGCGGTTACATTCGGATCGGCATCAATGGCGATATCACCTGTGGTCTCACCCTGAAATGTAAGCCGGAAGGACCCACCGGTCGGGGTCAAGATATTGCCAAAAATGTCTCTGAAAGTAATCGTCTGTGTGGCTGGTTTGTTGGGATTCAACTCTGCCGGACCAATCGCTACGTTTACGATCAATCGCAGCCCTGTGGCATCGACAGTGACCTGAGGCACATCGAGATCATGCATCGAACCGCTGTCTAAAAACAGAATGTCGAATCCGTTGCCGTTGACCACAACATCGATCGGTGTGCCGCTAAAACCGCTAATATTGGCCAGGCCATTCAATGCAGCAGCAATATTACCAGCGGCGGCGCCATTGGCTGGATCAGCGTCACTGAACGGCAAAATAGTAGACAGACCTAAAAAGCTGAGCTGAAATGTACCGAAGGTGGGAGTATTCGTGACTTCCAGATGTTGAATTTCATCCACATTTCCTGCCGTCGTCTGAGTGATGACAACGCTGGGTGGAGTGCTGTTAAAGCCACTCACATCAACAGTCAATGGATTCACATTCACGCCGCCGGCGGCATTGACGAATTCGACTTCATATCCATCCTGGAAATTTCCGTTCACAAGGATATCGCCGACGCCGATTTCGCCGAAGTTCGCCACCATGGCCGCTTTGACCTGAGCCGCTGTCGCTGTCGACAGAATTCCTGTAGTCGTTTGGACAACGCCATTTTGGCCGGTATAAGAAATGGTAAATGTTCCACCCGTAGGAACACCTTCAAACGTAATGAGTTGAACCTCATTCCGGGATGCCGCAAAGTCAATTTTGTCTGTAGGACCAGGGATGCCCGCATAAGGAGGCACACCAGGGGCTCCCGCACCGGTGGGAACAGGATTCGTAGTAGAGGGTGTGAAGAAAATACCATGTCCGGTATTATTCGAGATAATGTTATCAGAGATATCGCCGCTCAAATCGCCGTCGGTCTGATCGAACACAATCCCATGTCCGTTATTCGAGGTAATTGAGTTACCGGTAATAGAGACAAACTGATCAACATTGTTCAGATCAATGCGAACACCATCGCCAGCCGTATTGCCGGTAATGATATTCGTGTGAATGAACAACTCCGTCAATAAGGCATCGCCACCGGCAGCCGTGTCATCCACATTGATCGCGACCCCTTGAATTCTGTTGTTGTTGGTCAACCGCAATTCTTCCGCAATCGAGTCAACAATGTTGACACTCACACCATCGCTTCCAGATGTACCGGAGATGCTGTTGTCAGCCATCGTGGTGTGACGCAGCACCGAACCATTGGTCACATCAATCGCAACGCCATCAATGCTGGAACGGCGGAGAGAAGTCTCTTCGACTGTAGACGCATTCAACGCCACAGTCACGCCTGCCCCCGCCTGTCCCGACAGGGTGGAATCGATAATGTTGAATTCATCGAGGATCACATTGGTCAAATCCACGTTAAAGGCATTGCCCACGCCGCCGGTAATCGTCGAATTATCGATGGCAATGGTGTCTACTAATAAATTCGAAAGCTCGATATCAATGCCCATGCCGGTCGTGGAAGAAATGGAGACATTATCGAACAGAATCTTGAAAGGATCAGTGAATGTTAAATTATCAAGATCAATGGTCACCCCGGCTCCGGAAGTGGCACTAATCGTCAGATCTTCGAAGATGATCGAGTCATAGTTGGAGACACCATCCGCATCCGGGTCCAGCACAGAGTTATTGAGTGTGATTCCGAGACCTGCGGTCAGCTGATTGATAATCAGTGATGTCAGAAGTGTTCGATCTTCCAATTGCTCAATCGCGATTCTGCGTTGAACTTTCTGGCGTGCTGAAGAAGGAACGCTTCTAAGCTGAAGTCGACGACGAGGATTTAAAGTGGCCTTGCGGCTTTTTTCGAAAGCAACCCGCATCGACTCAACCCAAGATGTCAGTAACATCTGCTGTCTCCCATGAACTCTAAATTGCTATGACATTCTACTGCAAACCAAGTGAGATTTCACCTCTCACTTCCTCTGCTACCGTAAACCTGAACGCCAATATGTTTTATTGTTAGTTGTCAATTTCTGATTCAATCCAATGAACTCTAAAACAAAACAGTCTCTGAAGTAGAACGTTCGACCACTGCCTTGTTTTTGGTACTTCTGCGCAATGACAGAAATCCAGTCCTTGATGCTAAAAACTAGTCTGAACCGATGTCAAAGAAATTTGCGTAAAATAGGTAAAATATAACTACTGAATTCCACTTATAACAGTCATGCAAGCAACACAAAACTTCCGGAGCAGAGAAACAACTCGCAGGAATCAGGAGCGTTTTACCCCCACTTCTGCCTGTGCACCACGTGAAAATCTCACAGTACAGACGAACGACCACAACAAAGCTAACGAGGATTCATTTCCTGGCATCAGCATTTCAAAAAATTTTCTAAATCCACAACTCTTTTAATAGAAGTGTCTTACAAAATTATGTTTGAGAAACAATGGGCAATTTACAACGAGATTGACGGCAACACTATCTATACATTCGAATCAATTCAAATGAAATATCGTACTGTTTTTGCAAGATGTAACGTTTTTAATGGTCTTCTTGGCAATAACGAGCCGATCAATTATGACAGCGGGTTATCTACACAGCCCCACTTTACTGCTGTACTTACGAACAAGATTAAACTCTGAACTCACAAAGTGTGTTTTGTCGGAGAGGTTAGTTTTTAACTGGCATCTTTCAGTCATCAGAATCCCGGACGATTCTGCTTGAACTGAAATGGAGAGATTAAGCTATGAGAACGAACGGATTCGTTGGCTTGATAATTGCGGGAATCTGCTGTCTTACAATACAGCCACTCTATTCGCAGTCAGACTTCGCTGTCGAGCCATCTAATGAATCTGAAGGGGTCTTCAGAATTTCAAATGCCACCAATGACTATGAACCAGCAATTGATGCTGTCTCATTTGCACCGTCCTCTCCGCGGACTTCCGATTTATCTCCCGTTGCCATGCCCGAAAATTACAATCATGGAGAGTATTACGGACCGGTTGAAGAATACACCCAGGGAGACTGGATCGAAGATCCATATCTCGAAGATTCGACTTACGAACGCCTGGGAATCGTCGCCGGGGCAGCTGCCGTTTTCGTGAAACCCGGTTTCGATACGGATACCGCGTTTTTTACGGAAGACCAGACTGGAATGACAACAATTACGACCTCAAATGACTTCCCCTACAATTATCAGTCTGCCCCTCGGATCAACCTGGGATTGATTGATAATGAAGGTCTCAGTGCACAGGTCCGCTGGTTCCAGTTTGAGGACAATTCCAATAATGGTGCGACATCCCCGAGTAATTTTATCTTCTATAACGCTCTACCCACAAAAACTTCGATCGGTGGTATCTCCGCCGGTGGTATGGCAGGCGATACGATCGCTACAGCGAGCAACATGAAGCTCTATACCATTGACCTGGATTTGAGCCAGGAACTGAACTTTGAACGCTGGCAGACGACCTTCGGTGGTGGTTATCGCCATGCTTCGGTAAGTCAGTCATATCATGCTGAAGGAACCGCCAGTGGTGCTGCCGTCTCATCAGACGTTGGACATCGCTTCGATGGAAACGGTCTGGTCATCTTTGGTGAAGCACGACGTCCGCTGAGTCTGTTTGACAGACGAACCAAAGGCAGCTCCAGCCTCTCCTTGATTTCCAGTCTGAAATATTCTGCTTTATGGGGCAAATCGAAATACTCGGCAGAAGACCAAACCACTGGTCCTCTCGTTGCTGTCGCACAGACAGACTCCAAAAAATCATTAAGTATCGCTGAAGTTCAAGTCGGTATGCAAGCAGATTTTGTGCTGCAAACCGGTGCTCTGGTCTGGGTCCGTGCGGCCTGGGACGGAATGTGGTGGAATGGTGCCGGCTCGGCTGCGAGTGAATCGGGAGACCTCAGTCTACTCGGTGGATCCATCAGCCTGGGGATGGATTGGTAAACTTCTCCTGTCACGCTGTAGAAAATTAAACAGCCCTGTCAGAACGATCTGACAGGGCTGTTTTTATTGATTCAAAGCGTCCCCTTTATTTTTTTTCAGGAGGCGCTTCCAGTGTTTTGATAAACTCCAGTAAGTCCGCCATCTGTTGATGGTTGACCTCTTTTTCCAAGCCGTTCGGCATTAAAGAGATACCGTTTGAAAGCAGCGTATCAATATTATTTCGCAAGATGACATCTTCTTTTCCTTCTGCGCGGCGAATGGTGTAACTCGTCGCAGTTTCGGCGGCAATAATGCCTGTATACAGCTTACCCTGCTCTGTTACAATCGTATAAGCATTGTAGTTAGATTGTGCTTCCCGGCTGGGATCCAGAATGGCAATCAGCAAGTCATTGTTTGATTTATTCTTGGTTGTCGCCAGATCAGGGCCGACGTTATGTCCCTGATCCCCCACTTTATGACAGCCGGCACAGTTCTTCAGATAGATCTGTTTCCCGCGTGTGACATCCCCTTTCAACTCCAGCGCCGCCTCATAAGCAACCACGATTTTCGCACGGTCGCTGTTCACTTCACCCCCCAGCACTTTTCGGGCGCGGCTGCGGATTTCCTTGTTCGGATGATTCGTCAGCAGATCCTTTTTGTCGCGGGAGATTTCATTGAGTTTGACCTGCTTGTCCTTGATGGCATTCAACAGACTGTCAATCCGTCCTGATGATCCCAGCAGGGCGTCAATCACTTCTGTCCGGACAGCCGGGCTGAATCCCGACCAGTTTGCCAAGAGCGCTGAACTTACATCCTTGTGCCCCATACGTGATAACGCCTCGACGGCGGCCAGTTGAATTTTAGGTGAAGAACGCGGGTTCAGGACCTCTGCCAGAACGTCTCCTGCCACGCTGTAATCGAGAAATCCGAGTAAACGAATGGCGGCGACGCGCTCAGCTACGGGCTTGTCTTCATCTTTGACTGTTTGAACGGCATCAGCGATGGTTTTGTCAAACCGTTGTTTGTTGGCAGGATCAAGCTTGCTGTCATTCAGCAAAGTCGCCAGAGATGCCCCGCGACGCCCCAGACCTTCTCCCAGAGCACCGAGTACCAGTTGTTTCTGCAGCAGAGAGATCGAATCATTCGAGAGATATCCCAGCACAGCCAGCGCGTCATCCGTTTCCTGTTTGGCACCGGCAATGCGTAATAACTCAATCACCAGAGAGCGCTTACTGCCGGAAAGTGTTTCGGGAGATTCACGCAGAAAATTGACTGCGAGAGGCCCGGCAATATTCGCGGAAGAAGTCAGAACTGCCACCTGCATATCACCATCATAATTCGGGGAATCTACCAGTTTCGTCAAACCGGTTATCGCTGCCTGCCCGTCAAATTCACCTAAGGAAAAGGCCAATTGCAGTTGTACTCGATATTCCGGGTCTGCCGTCAGCTTGAGCACAGCCTGAGCGAGTTCCGGGTTCTCCTTGGAATACTTCTCAGAGAGACGGACCGCATGCTCCCGGATGCCCGGCTCCTGATCTTTCAAAGCCGCCAGCAACAGTTCCGCGTTCAACGCGTTCAAACCGTCCAATGTCCATAAGGCATGCAGGCGTCCCAGCGGCTGCTTCGAAGTTTGAAACAGTTTTACCAGAGAGGGAATCGCGGCCTTGTCCTGGCGTTCCCAGATCAGTCGCTGTGCCGTTTCCCGGTTCCAGCTGTTCGGTGATTCCAATTGTAAAACCAGTTGATCAACGGGCATGTCTCCTAATTTTGTAACCTTGAACTTTTTCCCTTCCGGGTGAACCAGGCGATAAATGCGCCCCCGGTCATGACCACTTTCCAGATCGAGATGACGTTTGATATCTTCCGGAATGGAAAACGGATGTTCGATCGTTTCGCGGTACATATCCAGTACCCAGAGCGTGCCGTCAGGGGCATTCACAAAGTTCACGGGGCGAAACCAGTTATCCTTCGAAGTGATGAATTCCGTGTTCTCATCGGCGCGTGTGGCCACATAAGTGGCCCCTTTCGCCCCCATGGTTTTACGATGAATCAGGTTTCCGCCGACATCGCCGATAAAGGCATTCCCTTGAAATTCGGCAGGATAAGCAGCCCCGCGATAAATGGTGACTCCCGTCGCGGAAGTAAAGAAACCGGTCGCCACGAGTTCCGTAGGCGAAAGACGCTTCCGCATCTCAGGGTCTGCGGCGCGGCGTGCGGTGCGAACTTCCCGGTAGGGCTCTGGGGGACTGCGACGAAACACGGGAGCAGCGGCCCCTCTGAGTGCGGCTGTCCGCAAAACGCTGGGTACTGCCAGATAGGCATTTCGCTTTAAATAGTGACTGGGATATACCACATGCTGAATATGGTTACTGTTATTGCAGACAAAACGATTTCCCCAGTCATCCATGGAATGACCGAACTGAGAGCCACCGGAAACTGCTTCTAACTCTCGGGTCCGGGGGTTGAACTTCAGATCACGACGCCCCGCGGGAATGACTTCTTTGCCGTCCTTTATAATGGAACCCCCATTGGTCCCCCCGGCGAAATAGATATGGTTATCCAAACCCCATTTCAAGTTGTTCGCCAGGCCCTGCACGTTATTGGTCGGCAGTCCTGTAAATACGGTCTCGCGAATATCAGCCTTGTGATCGCCGTTTGTATCTTTGAAGTAATAAATCTGTGGAGGGGCAATCACATATACGCCGCCATCATAACAGCAAACCGAGGTCGGCCAGGTAATCGTATCCGCAAAAACAAAGCTTTGGTCCATCTTCCCGTCACCGTTCGTATCTTTCAACAAACGAATCACACCCGCGTTTTTTCTGACAGGGCCGGGAATATAATCGGGACGCTGTTCGGGCAAATAAGGATAACCCCGCATTTCGGCCACATACATCTGCCCGTTTTCATCGAAACAGGCATCGACAGGGTCCATCACATCAGGCTCGGCTGCCACTAATTCCAGTTCAAAGCCGCGTTCCAGTTGAAAACCCTTGAGTGATTCCTGGGGAGACGTCGCTGGAATTCGCTTCAGGCGTTTTGCCAGATCGCCTTCGTTGTCGAGGGGTTTCTGGGCTGTCGCTAACGAAAAATAGCTGCTTCCCAGTAATATCAGGCCTGATAAACAACCAACGGCCAGGTATATCAATCTTCTCTTCGACACTGAAACCATGATTTCCGACTTTCTCTGTCAAGAAGTGCAATAAGTACGCATGAGGAATCCAAAGGCGGGGAGAAGCACGTGAACGCTGCGAAATCGAATCGACTTGAATTAGACGATTGCGAACTACATCATTCAGGCTTCTGGGGGCACATTAAATTATAAAGAACATTAACGAATGTGTTCTAACATACCCGGATCGCATCGAAAATCAAGCCCATTTCAACCCAAAAAAAGAACCTCATCACCAGTGACAAAGAGGACTACGATTTTCGGCGCGCCATCAACAGCACAAAAACGGCTCGGCAGAGAAAATTATTCCCATTCAATCGTACTGGGGGGTTTCGAGCTGATATCGTAGACCACACGATTGATTCCCCGTACGTTGTTCGTAATACGGGTCGACATTCTTTCCAGAACCTCGTGAGGCAGCGGAGACCAGTTGGCCGTCATAAAGTCGTCTGTTTCGACGGCACGAATGGCGGCGACATCCTCGTAAGTGCGGCCATCCCCCATCACACCGACAGAGCGAATCGGCAGCAGAACGGCAAAAGCCTGTTTGGTTTTTCGGTACAGCTTTGCCTTGTGTAATTCGTCAATCACAATCAGATCCGCCTCCCGGAGCACGTTCAAACGTTCTTCAGTGACTTCTCCCAGACAACGAACCGCCAGACCGGGACCGGGGAAGGGATGCCGGTAAATCAGCTCGTCCGGCAAACCAAGCTCGTGACCCATCTGGCGAACTTCATCTTTAAACAGCTCGCGCAGAGGTTCGATCAGTTCAAACCCGAGCTTTTCCGGCAATCCTCCCACGTTATGATGCGATTTAATCGTCGCCGCCGGACCGTCGGGATTGGCACCGGATTCGATCACATCGGGATAGAGAGTTCCCTGTGCGAGAAAGTGCGCATTCTCAATGGATTCCGCTTCTTTCTGAAAGACTTCAATGAACAGCCTGCCGATGATTTTCCGCTTTTCCTGCGGATC
>NZ_CALFPF010000112.1 GCF_937919775.1 uncultured Gimesia sp. | reverse complement strand
AATGTATTAATACCAGCGTGTTCAATTCGGTCAGATTCTTGAGAACCGTCAGACCGTCATTACTGACGCTTGTAAAATTGAGCGTCAGCGATTTCAAATCGGTTCTCTCTTTCAGGCAGATCAGCTGCGCATCATCAATCTGTCGGCCTGAAAGATGGACTCCCGACACAAAACGAGTCTGTTGCGCATCACCATATTGTACGAAACCGCCCCGTTTTTTGATTTCTGCCGCAAATTTCTGGTCTGCAGGTGGAATCGGTCGATCGTAGTCGATTTTGCAGTTCGGCAACTCGATTTTTAATTTTGCGACTTCTGCATTACTGACTGTCGTGAGCTTCAAATCAAGAAACGTCAGGTTTTTTAAACCGGAAAGATGTTTCAAGCCCGCATCGCTGACTTTGGTATCATACAGGTTCAGTGATTTCAGTTGCTTCAGATCTTTGAGATGCACCAGCCCTTCGCTGGTAACTTTCGTCGAGTTCAGCCACAAGCTTTGCAGATCAGTCAGTCCTTTCAAGTGTTCCACAGCTGCGTCGGTCAGATCTGCATTTCGAATATAGACATGCTTCAAAGCAGGAAATTGTTTCAGGTGCATCAGACCTTCATCAACGAGCGGGCAGCGGACAAGGTGTAATGTATGCAGCTTGTTGAACCCTTTCAGGTGTTCCAGCCCCACGCCTGTTACTTTGGAACCATAGAAGGCCAAATCCTGAAGCGTGTCGAATTCTTTCAGAGATGCAAGGCGGGCATCATCGATTTCCGAGTTCGAGAAAAAGATGGATTTGATTTCCCGATTAGAACCGGTTTGAGCATACTTGATATCCCCGCGTAACTGCTTAATCAAGCCAACAGCCTGCGCTTGAGTCAAATACGCGTTGTCTGCCGGAGGAGCTGCCTCTGAGAATGAGGTATAACCAGGCAGACAACAGAGCAGTAAAAACAGAAACACAAATCGCATTATGTTGATCCCGTTTGCGGGGAGATGAGTCGGCAGAACCGTGAAATTATACTTGTGAATACAACTATAACCATGTGCGCAGGAAGATTCAAACAGAATGAAAACAGAGCAGTAAAAACAAATGGCTTCTATGAATGCAACTATAATAACTGTCGCGCTTTGATATCCAGATAGCGGCTGATGAGATTGACCGAGAGATTTTCCGGCAGGGTGTCGAGCACGAGCAGCCCTGACTTTTGCAGCGCCGCGATTTGCGAAGTTTGCGTCGAAACGATGTCGGCGGCGGCTGCGATCTGGAAGGCTTCGCGGTCGGTCTCCGGAATCGAATTCATGCGATTCTGCAACGGGACATTTTTCAGGAACGCAGACAACACCAGATGCGGCCAGCGCATCCGCCGCAGGGCGCTGCCGAGATGACTCAGATGAACTTCATCCAGCGCATGCGTCAGTACAACCACCAGCGAGCGCTTGCGATAGCGCAGCTGGAGTTGTTCTGACATCATTTGATAATCAGAGGCTTCGTAGATCGGTTCCAGATCGTAAACCTGTCTGATGAGTTTCTGAATCGAACCGGCGCCGCGGACAACGGGCACCCAGCGTTCGACTTTATTCGAACAGGCCATCAGCGAAACGGTGTCTCCCTGCCGCAGTGCCACATAGCTTAATAAAATGGCGGCGTTCAAAGCGCGATCGAAGTGGGTCACTCCTTCCGCTTCGTTGCACATGGAGCGTCCGCAGTCGATCAGCAGAATGATGTTCTGATTTTTTTCCACGACATATTCGCGGCTGATTAATTCCTGATGCCGAGAAGTGGCTTTCCAGTCGATACTGCGAAATTCATCCCCCCGCCGGTATTCGCGCAGGCGGTCAAACTCGGTCCCTCTGCCTCTTAAACGCGAGAGTTTGATGCCCGTTTCCGCCAGCCGATTGCGACGGGCCAGCAGTTCCACGCCATGTACGGCTTTGATATCCGGATAGATGCGCACTTCCTGATGAATGTCCCGTTCGTCGTAAATCGTCCAGAGTTTCAGTCTGCTTTGCATCTGCAGAAAGACCCGTCGAAACCGGTTTTTCCCCCGGTGCAGCGGTTCCACATGATAGATGCTGTATTGATGCTTGTTCGGAATCAGTTCAATCTCAAACGGCAGATCGGAATAATGACAGGGCAGCGGCGGCTCATCATGCACGTGGACCTTGAGCGGGACCGAACCGCGATTGGTAAACCAGAGCTTCACGCTGTTCGGCGTGCCGACACTCAGGACCTCTTTCACATCGCGGTGAACTTCGATCACCAGCAGCGAAGGGGTGATCACCAGATCGACCAGCGCCAGCAGGAAGACTCCCAGGCAGATCAAAATGCCGGCCTGTCCCGCTTCCTGCCAGATCGTTCCCAATGCAAACGGGATCATGGCGGCTGCGAACAATAACAGTAACGACAGGCGAGGCATCATTGGCGAGGTGCCTCAACGCTCTCCAGAATGTCCCGAATGACGTCATCGACATTCATGCCTTCAATTTCAGCCTCGGGGTGCAATCGGATTCGATGACGGAGAATCGGTAACGACAGCTCTTTGACGTCGTCGGGAACCACAAAATCCCGCCCCTGACAGGCAGCCATCACACGCGTACCAATCAGCAGATTCACACTGGCGCGGGGACTGGCGCCGACCTCAATCGTCGCCCAACTGCGGGTGCGCGAAACAATGGACGTGATGTATTGAATGATCGACGGTTCCACAATAATTTCCGTCGCCCGTTTCTGAATCGCCATGATCGTTGCTGCGTCGAGAACCGCTTCCATGCCGAAACTGTTCAAATCGCGGTTATCCTTACCCGACGCATACAGATCGAGGATCGCGTTTTCCTGATCCTGTGTCGGATAGTCCACGATGAGCTTGAACATGAACCGGTCCAGTTGCGCTTCCGGCAGGGGGTATGTTCCTTCCTGTTCTAACGGATTCTGCGTGGCGATTGTGATGAAGGGACGATCCAGCGGATAGGTTTTTCCATCCACGGAAACCTGCCGTTCCTGCATCGCTTCCAGCAGCGCCGACTGCGTTTTGGCAGGAGCCCGGTTGACTTCGTCGGCTAACAGCAGATTGGTAAACAGCGGCCCTTCATTGAATGTGAAGGTTTTCTCGTGCATGTCATACACGGAATGTCCGGTGATATCCGAGGGCATCAAATCGGGCGTGAACTGAATCCGGCGGAATTTGCTCGACAGGACGTGACTGAGCGCATTCACCAGCAGAGTCTTGCCCAGGCCGGGCACCCCTTCGATCAACACGTTTCCTTCACAGAATAAGGCAATCAAAACTCCTTCCACCAGCGCTTCCTGACCCATGAGCACTTTCCCCACTTCGGTCAGCGAGCGTTGATAGTAATCTTCGATTTGAGAAACATCCATGAATGAACCGTAACCCTGACTGTCTATCTGAAGTAAGTAAAATCAAAAGGATCTGAGCAGCACTGATCCGGAACCGATGTCCCCTGAGCCGTTCATTCTAAATGCAACCCGGCTCCAATTTCGAGCATCCGGGTCGAGAACTGTCAGGTTTTTTCAAATTGGTTGATCTCAACACACGCATCCCTGACTCCTTAAGTTCACCTGACCGGATTGAGTGTAAACTGAATAAATTCCCCTTGACGCCTGCACGGCGTTCGCCATGATCCTCACTCTCAGTTGTGTGTCGCGCGCGAGAACACGACTGGTTCAGCTGAAGAACCGGAACCACTGCGAAAATCAGCATTATAAAAGTCCCTCGTTTCAGCCAGATTGAACATAAACCACCCTCTCAAAGTAATGCGTGTCGACACACACCGCCACATAACCGCCCCCCTGCCAACCAGACCCGCCATACCCCCAACACACATCCGCACTCCCTCGCCACACATTTCGTCTCGCTTTCCCTTGACCGCCCCACGCACATCCCGAAAATAGTCCACAATCAATGGAACAGCAGACAATCCCAAAGAAAACAAACGTTACAATATAAACCCTCCACTATGAGCGGGTCGGCGCTAGCCGCCGTTTTCCTCCCACCAGGAAAAAACAGCTACCCACACAACACAAATCCTACCAGATACCACCGCCCCCACGCAGATAAACATCCCGCACTGAAAATCACAATCGCAGGTAAAACAGAAAGGCCCTTTCGCGGGCCGTCCCCTTTCATGCCCCCGATGTCAGAACAGGACCACCCTTCGATCCGACAAATTCAAAAAGGAATCGTAAAACCATTGATTCCCGCTTGGTTTCGATCCTGAACTTTTAGTATCTTTGAACCTTGATCGTGAAATAAATAATTTCCTATTGTAAAGTCCGCTGCAAAATCTGCGTTTATCTGCGGACAAAACATCAATCAGACCGGAGAAGAACCGATGACGGCAAAGAATTTTAAACCGGTGAAAACAGGTGTCATTGGCCTGGGTCGGTTTGGGCGATTGCATGCATTGACGTTATCTCGTCTGGCAGAAGCGGAACTGGTGGCAGTGGTGGCGCGTCGGCAGGAGAGCCTGGCTGCCCTCCGCAAAGAACTTCCCGATGTGCCAGGGTGGACGAATCTGACTCAGGCGATTGAGGAGTCGGACGCAGAGGCGTGGGTTGTCGCCTGTACGACGCAGTCCCATGTGACGGTCGCGCGAGAACTGCTCGAACGTGGCAAAGTGGTGCTGTTGGAAAAGCCGATTGCGGAGAGTCTGGAAGAAGCGGAAAGCCTTGCTCCCCTGGTACAGCCCGACTCCAGTAACCTGATGCTGGGACACATCGTGCTGTTTAACAGCGAGTTTCAGGAGCTGCGGGAGGTGGCCCGCGAACGTGGTCCGATTTCTTATATCGATTGCGTACGACATCGACCGGCGAGCATTGTCGCGAACTTTCCAGGCGAGAACCCGTTGCACGCCGCGATGGTGCATGACCTGTACGCGACGCAAGTGTTACTCGATCGCGCGGAACCGGATCATTTCAGTGCCCAATTTCATCGGACTGCCGCTGGCGATATTGATCTGGCACTGGCACAACTCCAGTGGAACGAAGGTCCGGTGGCATCGTTTGCCGCCTCATATTTAACTCCCGCAGGGATGCCGCCGCGCGGGTTTGACAGAACCGAAGTCTTTGGTGTGGGCTGGTCGGCCCGCATTGAACCGAACCCACGACCGATCTCTGTCTGGGACAGTGCAGCCTCCTGGCCTCTGGCGCTGGAAGTGCGTGCCAACCCACCCAGCGGCATGATGGCGGAAGAGTTGCGTTGCTTCTGTCGGGTCGTGCGCAACGTGGAAGCGGTGCCCACCGGAGCGACCTACTCAGATGCCATGCAGGTACAACGCTGGATGGAGAAACTGAACGCGTTTGTCTAACCAGCAGCATGGCGATTCCTCGTCCAGCGACGTAAAAGGGATCGGGACGACTGACAAATTTTAACAAACGATATCAACCGGGGCTAACGCCCTGCGGCTAATGATTACTAATGCCTGACGTGTAACAGGGTGGGATAGCGATGCATGATCAACCGCTGGCTTATTTCATTACGATTACTGTTTACGGCACCTTCCTGCAGGGCGACGCGCGGTGGTGGCGGTCTCGTGGCAAAGGTTCTCAGTTTCCTCAACCGTTTCTGGAACAGGTCATCTCGTATACGACAGAAGAACAGGATCGAAAAGCAAGAGACTCCCAATAACAATTAGAAAAATTAGCCGCAGGGCGTTAGCCCCGGTTATCATGCGACCAGAAAAAAACAGCCCCTCACGCAAAACAAATCCCACCAGTGATCACCGTCTCCACGCTGATAAACACCCCACACTGAAATCCACGATCGCAGGTGAAGCAGTAATGTCCTTTCGGGGTCTGCCATTTTTCGGTCTTTCCTGAATCATTAAGTTGTGGACGTAAATCCAATTAATGCCAATTGATTCTAGACAAAAATCCTGATAGATTTAAAAGAGAGATTTAATAAGAGTTAAATTCTGTTTATCAATAGTTGGCCGTCTCGAACCGCAGAACCGCAATTCACCAGCAGTCCAGATTGGGCGTAAATCATGAATGCACTCCGACTATTACTGGCCGTGTTGATTGCAGTTGTCCTGGTCCCCGCGTTTTACGTCTTTTTCAATGCCAGCATTCGTAATCCTGCGGTTGCACTCGTGGTGACGATTCCGTTTATTATTCATGCGATCGTTCGGTCATTCCGGATGGTCCGCGTTTGGCACACGGTGCTGGCTTGGGTGACCGCCACGGCTTGGGTTGGCTATGGATTTTGGGAACAGCATGTGAAATCAGTCCACCCCGACTGGAATATTCGGATTGATCTGTTCCCGATTTTCGCCGTGTTGTACATCGTGACATTCGCTTGCATCTGGTTTCTGCTGTTTCCAACAAACTCAACCATGCGGTCGGCCCATAAACCAAAAAGTACATCGGGAACTTAAAAATGGACAGGAATCATTAAATAAGAGACCTGACCCCTTATACTGTTCTCATAGCTGACCCGTCGCAAATGACAAAAAAATGCACGCGGTTTCTACGATTACACGATTAATCGGGGCTAATTGCGAACGTTCTGCGGTGAATAGCGAATGCCCGGGGTTTCGTGATCTGAGTAACAGCGCCAGAACCAGGCCCCCCTTCAACAGAGTACGACTGGCAATCGTTTTACCACTGAAAAGCTCCCACCATGAGCCGCAGGGCATTAGCCCCGGTTTTCATCCATCCAGAAAAAAACAGACTCCCACGCAGAAAAACATCCCACACTGAAATCCACAATCGCAGGTGAAGCAGAAAGGTCCTTTCGGGGTCTGCCACTTTTCGTTCTTTCCTGAATCATTAAGCTGTGGACGTAAATCCAATTATTGACAATTGATAACAGGCAGAAATCTTGATAGATATTTAGACAGAAACATATTCTGTCTATCAATAGTTATCCGACTGGAGAAAACTTGATGGCAAGCCCATTGAATCGTCGCTCTTTCCTACTGCTTTTATCTGCCGTCGTTGTTGCGATCCTGATCGTCGGGTACCGCCGTACCGTTTCACTCGAACGACAGCCAATCGACAGGCCGATTCAGTTCCTCAAGGACGACGCAATCAAGGGCAGTGACGCCATGCTGAAAAATGGGGCAACTCTTTTTATTGGCGAAATTCACGGAACATGGGAAATACCGATGGCCGTAGCCTCTCTGGTTCGGCAAGCACTGACTACCGGAAACGAAGTAATTCTTTGCGTCGAAATACCGACAACCGAACAAGAGTCGATCGACCGTTTCCTAAACAGCGACGGCGAAGACAGGGCGGTTGAAGATTTGCTGGATACACCATTCTGGATTGGCCAGGACGGCCGTGCAAGTGTAGGCATGTTTGCGATGCTTGAACTTGTTCGTCGCCTACGCAGTTCGGGCCATGAGGTTCACGTCCATGCAATCGACTTAGACTGGACTCGACAACCTGCCGAAGCATCTGCGTACTACCGTGACCAAACCATGGCCGAAAACCTGCTTCAAGTACGGAAAGACTCTCCTGCAGCAATTCTGATTACCCTCGCTGGAAACGTGCACACCAGGACCGCCAAGGGCGCACCCTGGGATGACCAATATACTCCAATGGGTTGGTTTGTTTCTCAATCGCTACCTGATTTGGTGAGCTTCAACATACAGATCGCAGGCGGTGATGCATGGGTGATGACGGAGCAAGGCGAGGGAGAAAGAGCCTTGAGTGGAAAAAATGAAGGTGATGATCCATTTTTGCTCATCGATGATACTCGTGAGATCGGTTACGATGGGGTTTTCTACATCGGTCGCATATCTGCGGCAAAACCCGTCTTCACCCGCGTTGGTGGCGGATAACAATGCCATCAACCGGAGCACTCAATCACGCTGCAAATGAAATCAAAGTCTTCCGTTCGTGCCCGGTTATCGCATTAGTTCGGATCAACGCATGAATCTTGAAATCTCGTCAGTACCTTATCGGGTAATTTTGTTCGGCTACCGAGGATTGATCAAGGACGGGAGCGTGCACGCCTCGGCAAAGCCTCTCAAGGACAGAATGTGGAAGGAAGTTCAAGATCGCCGAATTAAAACCACGGGAATCAATCATTGGGTTTATTTGCCAGATTCGATGATCTTTACGGGCATCGAATTGAAGGAACCAACCACGGAGGTTGGGACGCTTGAATCCTTAGAAGTATCGCTTGATCGTTATGTCAAGTATCTGCATGTCGGGCCTTACTCAACGCTTGGTGCGACTTGGCTGGAGTTGATGGAAGAACTCAAGAAACACAATGTGAAACCAGACTACCCCCATCTTGAAATCTATGGACACTGGAATGCGGACGAGACGAAATGTGAAACCACTATTCTGATCGGTCTCGCGAATTGAAAGTAATCCGAACAAAGCCGTAAACCGGACCGACGGTTTACGCGGGTCAACGTCAATCGCCGCAACCCGGTTACGCTGGACGTTAGCATCCACCTGCTGGCCGTCGCTGTCGCATCAACTCATCCCTATTTCGGGATTCCGAGAAAATGACCCAATTCGCTGACTCCATACGTGTGCGTGGAAGCCATCAGTTTTCGCGAATTCAGATTCGATGA
>NZ_CALFPF010000111.1 GCF_937919775.1 uncultured Gimesia sp. | reverse complement strand
GAGAACCGCAGCGAAGCAGCACAGGTACATGAATAGAAGGAACGCCAAAAGCAGCAGCCCTTCACGTGCACGATAGTAACCCCACACAAAGAGTTGGAGCTCCTTCAAGAACGACCCCGCCTTCAGCAAGCCGACAAAACCGATCGGGCCATTCTACACCAGTGAACAGGCGAAAGCAGTCAGTCAGCGCGGGTTCCCTCTACACGAAGAGGCGGGGCGCGGTTTCCGTCGCGTCGTTCCCTCGCCTCGTCCACGCGAGATCATGGACGTCGGTGTCATCAATACTTTACTTCAAGCAGGCGTACTTGTTGTGGCAGCCGGGGGAGGCGGTATCCCCGTCATACGTGCTGGAAACCAACTGCGGGGAGTCGAAGCCGTCGTTGACAAGGATCTTACTTCAGCACTGCTCGGCGAGTTGACTGACGCACGTCTCATGCTGATCCTGACCGATGTCCCCTGTGCCTATCGCGATTATAACACTCCGGACCAAAGCCCCATAGGTCGCATTGGAATCACAGAGGCTCAGAAACTGATCGATGAAGGGCATTTTGCGGAAGGTAGTATGAAGCCGAAGATAGAAGCAGCAATTCAGTTTTCCCGTCGGCCTGACTCCCGCACGATCATCTGTAACGTGGATGTCCTCGATCAGGCGCTCATTGGACTGGCGGGAACGATTATCGCAGAGGCTGAAAGTAAGGAATGATACATGGACCAGAAATTTAATTGCATCATTGCCGGAGCTGCGGGCCGTGATTTTCATAATTTCCTGACGTTCTTTCGAAAACATCCCGAGTTCTACGTCTGCGCATTTACTGCAACACAGATCCCCTTCATTGCCTCACGCTCGTTTCCTCAGTCACTGGCGGGACCGGACTATGCTGCCGATATTCCCATATTCCCCGAAGAACGGCTGCCGGAACTCATCCACCAGTTTCATGTGGACTTCGTTTTCCTTGCCTATAGCGACCTTGCACATGAAACGGTGATGCACACCGCCTCTCTGGTACAGGCGTGTGGGGCCAGTTTTGTACTGCTCGGCCCTCAGCATACACAACTGAAGTCGACAAAACCTGTCATTGCCGTCACGGCCGTCAGAACAGGTGCCGGAAAAAGTCCGTTGACACGCTGGATCGCACAACAGCTTAAGGCAACGGGACACATCCCGGCAATCATTCGCCATCCCATGCCTTACGGTGATCTCAAACGGCAACACTGCCAGCATTTTTCCACTGAGGACGACCTTGATCAGAACGAATGTTCCATCGAGGAACGCGAGGAGTACGAACCCTATCTGGAACTGGGATTTTCGGTATTTGCAGGAGTCGATTACGAGCTGATTCTTCGCACCGCCGAACGGGATGCGGAGGTGGTGCTGTGGGATGGTGGAAATAACGACTTCCCGTTCATCAAACCTGATTTGCTCATCACGGTGGCCGACGCATTACGCCCCGACCACGAAGTGCATTATTACCCCGGCGAATCCAATCTGCGGATGGCGGATGTGGTTATCATCAACAAAGTGGCTTCTGCAAAGTCAGCAGACATCACGCTGATCAAAGAGAATATCAGACAGTTGAACCCGAGTGCGGAAGTGATCGAGTCCAATCTCGACATTGTAGTAAATAATCCGCAACAGATAGAAAACCGCACGGTTCTCGTGATCGAAGACGGCCCTACCCTGCTCCACGGAGGTATGGCGACTGGGGCGGGCTATTGTGCGTCTCAGCAGTTCCAGGCTGCACGTTTGATTGATCCACGTTTGTTCGCAGTGGGTAGTATCGCTAAGGCGTTTGAAACTTATCCGCACATGGGACCGATCCTGCCGGCCCTGGGTTATTCGCCGGAGCAGCGACAGGAATTGAGTGAAACTATCAATGCCTCAAAGGCCGAACTCATCATTGACGCCACACCAGCAGGACTCGCTCATGTCGTGCAGACAGAGATTCCCATCATCCGGGTACGGTACGAGTTTCGACAGGTTTCAGGCAAGCCGCTTGCGAAAATCATTGATGATTTTATTCGTGGTTAATTTCCTCCTGGACTGTCGAGTGACTCTCGACAATACGATGGCATTGCGAGCGAAACTTGATTCAAACAAGGTCGTCCATTTCAGGTAACCACTGATACCAGCCTTCAATGTGGGTCTGCATCAGTGTCCTAATCGCTTCGCGATTGCCAGCGCGGAGCGTATCGATGAGTTCCCGGTGACTTTCAATGGTGATTTCCCGCACGCGACCCGTGATGTGTTCATGTTTCCGATGTAATGCAGCCAGCCACAGTTCCAGCGAGGGACGCAGCGAACGCCATGCCGCAATCAGTCTCGGACGACCGCTGGTCTCAACAATGAAGGTATGAAATTCAATATCGAGCTGGCTGATTTCTGCCACACTTTTTGACTTTTCCATCACCGCAATATTTGCTTCCAGAGCAGCAAAATCGGCTTCCGTGGCCTGAGCTGCTGCGTGAACGGCCACCAGCGGTTCGACGGATAACCGGAGCAGATACAGGTCTTCAAAATCGGCAGCCGTCATCGAACAGACGCGAGTCCGCCCACGATCATCAAACTCCACCATGCCGTCGCGTTCCAGAATCAGCAACGCTTCGCGGACGGGAGAGCGACTCACCCCCATCTCTGCCGACAAAACCGGCTCGGACAGCATGGCACCCGGCTCATGCAGCCCTTCAATGATTTCACTGCGCAACCGCTCTTCAACACCTTGTGTCAAAGTCTGACGCTTCAGTTTCGGAGCGACGCGAGCTTTTCCTGTCTTTCGACCATTCATTTTCATGGCAAGATTCCCTGATTATATTTCTGCAAGACGTTCTGTAGAGTCGCCAAACTGATCGAGCTGCAAACCGAATTTATCCATCAGTGACAGATACAGACTGCACATTTTTCGATTCGGTTGATCGAGGTAGTCGAGCACGCGACCGGTTTTCAGCTTACCGCCCCCGCCGCCAAGAATCACCACCGGTAATTTGGTCGCATCATGACCGCCTGTCAGCATACTGCTACAGTACATGATCATGGAATTATCTAATGCCGTGCGACTCCCTTCCTGAATCGCATCCAGCTTGCGCGCCACATAGGCGAGTTGTTGCAGGAAGAACTGGTTCACCTTGAGCCAGTCGTCCGACTCCTGGTGAGACAGCAGGTGATGAATCATATAATCGACCCCGAGGTTGGGAAATCGCAACGAGGAATGATCGTTATTGAGCTTCAAAGTGCAGAGTCGCGTTGAATCGGTTTGAAAGGCGAGCACCAGAATATCACACATCAGCCGCATATGATCGGCAATATCCTGCGGAATCCCATCGGCCGGTCGAACGATATTTGGTTTGTCGAGTGTCGGCCGCCAGCCCTGCAGTTCTCCCCGCTCACCAGCGTGTTCGATGCGTTGTTCCACTTCCCGAACGGAATTGAGATATTCGTCGAGCTTCTGGCGATCGCTGCGACTGATGGAACGTCGCAAGCCTTTGGCATCTTCCAATACCGCATCCAGCACACTCTGATCGCTCTTACTGGCATCCTGTCGGAACAGGCGATCAAAGGCAAGTGCAGGATAGACTTCCAGAGGAGTCGGGGTGGTGGGTGAACTCCACGAAATATGACTGCTGTAGAGCATCGAATAATTTTTGTGTACCGAAGGATTCGATTTTTCGCAGCCCAGTACCAGGCTCGGCACTTTAGTGGTCTGACCGTAGTGCTTCGCCAGGAGTTGATCAATACTGATCCCGCTGCGAATGCCCCCCCCTGATTCCAATGGGGCTCCACTCAGCAGGTTGCCTGTCTGAGAACTATGAATATTCCCCTTGAGGGCTTCCTCATTATACAGACCGCGGATGAAAAGCAGCTTCTCTCGAAACTCATTGAGCGGTTCCAGAACGGAACCGAGTTCCATCGTCTTGCCGGCTCCCTTGGCCCACCAGTGTTCGCGATGAAAGCCGTTACCGGAGAACATGGCTGCAAAACGAACCGGGGCCTCTCCCTTGACGGCCGTTGTTCCCGCCTCCTGTCCCCAGACTCGCAGAGACTCCAGCCAGGGCACCGCCATGGCAACACCTAGTCCACGCAGCATCGTACGTCTGGTTGTCAGATAAGCAGCCATGGAATCACTCCTCGGTTAAAACAGGAAAGTCTTTCAGTCGTTTTCAGTCACGCTGCCAAAATCAGTTCGGTCCGCGCCTCGGATCATACGGAACTGAGGGCTCAGCACAATGGTCTCAATCGCAGTGGAGATTCGATCATCATTTGCAGCCAGTTGTTGTAACAGCTCGTTTAGCAGAGGTTCATCGGAGAGTTGCACCGACCGTCCCAGGGCATAACCCAGCAGACGACGGTTAAATGTGCGCAGAAAATCGGTTCGACGGGTCGTGAGCAGATAATTGCGCAACCCATCGACACCGCGTACTTCCGTGCCATCGGGAAGCACTGCCGCGACATCAATCGGATGTCCGCCGGCGTCTTTTGTTCTCAGGCGTCCAATGCTGTCAAACTGCTCCAGGGTAAAACCAAATCCATCGATACGCTGATGGCACTTCGCGCAGGCGGGATTGGAACTGTGCTGCTCAATCAGTTGGCGTTCCGTCAGGTTTCCAGGTACTTCTTCGGGAAGGACGGGGACATCCTTGGGAGGCCGCGGGAGTTTCTCACCGAGCAGAAATTCCGAGACCCAGTTACCCCGCAGAATCGGGCTCGTACGCGAGGCACCAGACTGTTTTGACAGTGTCGCAGCCATCGTCAGAATACCGCCGCGCGACTGTTTTTGGGCACCTTCCACTCTCTGCCACGCTTTATCCTTCATGCCGGACAGCCCATAGAAGTCTGCCAATTGACCATTCACAAAGACGTAATCGGCAGCAAGCAATTCGAGCACAGAGCCATCATTTTGGAACAGATTCACAAAGAAACGAATGACTTCTTCATACATGTCGCTCCGCAGATTTTTGAATTCCGGAAAATGCTGGTCACTTTTTTCATCGAACTGATCGAAATCGCGAATGTGCAACCATTGGCATCCAAACTCAATGGCCATGCGACGAATTTTAGGATCTTGCAGCATACGGCGAACCTGGGCCTTCAACACCTCAGGTTGATGCAGTTTACCTTCGCGCGCCAGATTTCGTAATTCCAGATCCGGCTGTGAAGACCAGAGAAAATAACTCAAACGGGACGCCAGTTCCCAGTCACTGATTGAAGTCGGCTCGGTTCCCGCCGCTGCCTGCTCACTGCGATAAAGGAATGCCGGGGAGACGAGCACCCGCGCCAGCAGCATGCGAACGGCCTCTTCGTGGGGAAGTTCCTGTTTGCGAAATTCACTGTAAAGCGCAAGCAATTGCTCGCGTTCAGCAGGCAGCAACGGACGTCGCCAGGCACGATCGGCAAACTCGAAAACGGCCTGCAGATGCACGGGTTCGGTTTTCAACTGAAATTCTTTGAACTGTTTTGCGCGTTCGAGAATGCCTTCCCGCATCGGTGTGAAGGCACTCGGGTCGGCATCTTGCGTGGCAAACTGCCATAACTGTTCGTAGGCATCCACTTGCGTCAGCGGTGATCGACTCACAAAATGCAGATCGCTCCAAAGTCGGTTCAGCTCGGCAGTTTCGGCCTCATTCAGCATCAGTCGCTGCAGATGATCATCCTCGCGATAGAACAAGGTCAACGTCACCACTTCATCGACGGGCACGATTTTTGTATAACACAAAGCCAGCGGAAAGAGTTGGCGAAATTCTTCAAACTGTGCCAGCACCCGTTTTTTGACGGCGCTCTGCTCGGTAATCAGAACCGGAGAAAGCGGAATGACCGGGGTCTCACCATCGGACCATGTCGATTTGCGCCCGGTCGTTTTGTTAGAGCCGGCTGTCAGACTTGCCAGATGTTCCGGTTTCTCTGTCAGCACTTTCAGTTGGACCGTCCCCTGCGTACTGGTTTCCGCATGCAACTTGCCCGAAGCGACAAATTCATATCCCTCCACGAGATCAGCGGGAATCATCACTTCCAAGACCGATGGTGCCTGCACACACAGGTCTGCCGGTGGGAGGGCCTTACCGAGTGGATGTTTTCCAAAGAGCGCCGGATCGACTCCCAAGCTCGAGGAGGCCGGAGTCGCAGACGCCAGATTCTGATCCGTCAGTAATTGTTTGCGAACCATTGAAAAGAACGGTCCGTTGAGTAACGTCAGTTGCCGATAGAGCTGGTTATCAGGTGAATCCGCCGATAAGTCTCCCGGACCTTTTGAAATGAGAGACTGTAATTGGTCAGCCAGTTTTTTCTTCTCTTCAACACTCGGAGCAACCTGCCAGCGAGCCAATAGAGAACCGGCGGGAATAGCGATATTGGAGTTACCCTCGTCCGGTTCACTATAAAAATGCCAGACAGCCTGATTCCCTTGCAGATCGGCGTGTGGATTTCCCGCAAGAATGTGGGGAGAAACGTCCCGCGCCAAATTCCATTCAGCCTGACTACTTCCTTCGGCTTTGACTGACAGATCAATGGCAGTCAAATCGCACGAATGATTCCCGTCACGCGGACCGATACTCAGGGAAAGCAGATCCCCCTGTTTTACGATGAGATTCTCAAAGGGACCAAACAACGCTGCGTTTGCAGAATCTGCTATTCCTGAAGCGAGCACCTGACGTGTGCCGCCGCGATGTAATTCCAGTCGCCAGGTCACCCCATTACCGCAACCGATGTGTGCCCGCTTCACCTGCCCGGTCACTTTGACAGGACCAGCCAGGGGACTTTTCCAGCCCACAACCACTCGCAGAGTTGGCGTAGGATGAACGGCAACACTGTGCGGCTGCACCTCGCCCGGGATGCGGGCACTCTGATCGGAAAAATTGGCGACAACACTCAACGCATGATCTCCGACCCAGCCTTGAATGAAATCGTAGTTTTCAGTGCGTTCCAGTTTTCGGGAAATGTAGGAATCAATGGATGTTTTTTGCGCACCAACGCCCAGATAGGAAAGCCATGACGCTAACACCACTCGGTCGACAGCGTACTTCTGAGCAAGTAAATCGAGCTGACGGTCATCAAGCGGCCCCTCCACTTCAACAGCCGCATTCAAACTCGCTGCAGCGCTTGCCAGAATTTTGTCGCGATACGCCGAGAGAACCGTTACCACCTTCCGGACATCTCGTAACGGCAGATCGGGCTGACCTGGCGTAACAAAACGGGCATTTTCCCAGACGGCGTAATCGTCGGTATTACCATCGCCGGCGGTGGTAGTCACCAGATAAAGCGATAGGTTTGTTTTTCCTTTTGCTGCGGGAATTGGAACGCGAAACTCCTGCTGAGTGGCTACGGGTTGCACCGGAACCTGCCAGGCTGTGGGACCATCCCGTTTGCCGATGTGCCCGACCGTCGTAAATCGCCAGAGCGCCTGCTGCCACTCTCCGATTTCTGCTGCAATTTGCGGCGCAGCATCCGGTTTCGCTGTCTTCCACCGCCCCCGAATCAGATCAAGCAATTGTGAGGGTGTCGTATCATTCAGCGTTTTCCAGAGTGTTTGCAGATATTTTTCATTGAGAGAATAGTCGCGCGCTACCGTCGCGATGTTTTTCTTTCCCGATTGCAGAGCCTCACGTTCGATGAGTGTCACTCGCAAATATTTTTCGAGCGGCAGACGTCCGCCCCCATTCGTTTCAAAGCGAATACCCTGTAAATTGACGGCTGTCGCACCACTCACATCACTGAAGCGCGCATAAAAATTGCGGATGGCGGCGAGTTTTTCATTGGTCCAGTCGCGCCGGGATGTTTGTTCTGAAAACTCAATTCCGTGAGGCAGAAGCACGGCGTGACTGGCGACCCCCTTCGCCGCTTCCAGATATTTCTGCACCAGTGCAGGTGACATGACCAGCGAATTCCCGACATTCGTGAACCCCTCTCCTGCCGCACTGTCAACGGGAAATTCTTTGGCTGGCTGCAAGCTGATACCGGTCAGATCCTGAATGGTATAGGTATATTCGGCATTATTTAACCGTCTCAACACAACGGGTCCCGGATCCCCGGCGTTGGCCCTGGCTTCTGTATCTAATACGGTTTGAACCCAATTTCGGAGTGAGGTCAGTTCCGCCTGAGTTGGCTGAGGTTTCGCGTCCGCAGGCGGCATTTCTCCATCACGCAGCATCTCAATCACGCGTTGCCAGGGGACGACATCCCGACGAAGGTCGGCGACGGAATGAAATCGTTCCAGATCCAGTTCGCCCTCTTTTTTTGCTGCAGTATGGCAATTCACACAGTACTTTTGCAGTACCGCTTTTTGCTGACTGACATATTCTGCCTGCAACGGGGCAAAGATCTCCTCACTATTCTCCGCCGGTTTCTGGGCAAGCGATAAAGCCGGTACTGCGATCAGCAGCACAGCGATGAAGATCAAAAATCGTAGACCAGATTTCATGAGCGCCTCGACACGGAAACACAAAGTGGCTGGAGTTTTTTCATTTGCAGTATGCTCGACTTCGAATCCCTTCAAAGTCCGACTTAATGCTGGTCGGAGGTATTTTGAGATTCACTTCACCGAATGCTTTCGTCACCTGTACCC
>NZ_CALFPF010000110.1 GCF_937919775.1 uncultured Gimesia sp. | reverse complement strand
TATTGCCATAGCCTTGATTCAGATTGGCCGAACTTCGGAACAATCTTCCTTACTGAAAACTACAAAATCTGATTATTGTTTCTGATATTTTGCTTTGGGAGGACTGATCGTTCCTACAGAAGCACTACAAGACCTGCAGAATCGTTCCTTACTTCCATCATCGGTATAACGGTAACCGATCCGCGTCTTTGAGTTGCACGCTTCGCAGTAAAATTGAACGTTGGAAGCATCAATCGGCATTTCCACTTCCAGTCGTCCCCCTTGAGGACTCTTGGGATGCCCACGTTTTACGTGCTTAAATACACGATTCACGCTTTCCACAGTTACTTTTTTACCACCATCCACTACCTTCAATACACGCCTGGGTGTATCGCCTGCATCTGCACCGGTGATTACGATCACTGAATCGCCACGTCGAATCTTCATTGCTCAGACCACCTCGTTTGCCAGGCTAATAATTTTCATATAGCGGCGGTCCCGAAGTTCTCGAGCCACGGCGCCAAAAATACGTGTTCCCCGGGGATTACCATCCCCATCAATGAGAACCATTGCATTACTATCAAATTTCACATAGCTACCATCGTCTCGGCGACAAGGATACTTTGTTCGTACAATCACGCCACGTAATACCTGACCTTTTTTGATATTACTTCCGGCCAGCGTCTTCTGAATACTGACGACAATCACGTCGCCTACTGCAGCAGTTCGACGCCCCGTACCACCCAGCACTTTAATGCAGCGCGCTACTTTGGCACCCGAATTATCACATACATCCAGATCGGTTTGCATCTGAATCATGGCTTTGCCTGTTCCTTATCAACCTAAAGATGAGGTAAACCTTATCTTTGTACAACTTTAAAGAGACCCAATCACAGTCTGTCTGAAGAAAACTAGTCTTTTTTCTTCTCTACGATCCGGATTAAATCCCAACGCTTTGTTTTGGAACGCGGACGACTTTCGATAATCTCGACGGTGTCCCCTTCCTGTGCTTCATTTTTCTCATCATGAACATGACACACGGTCCGACCGCGAATGATCTTCCCATACATGGGATGACGATATCGCTGTTGAATCTCGACCCGTAATGTTTTATCCATTTTGGCACTGGCTACGGTGCCTGTCATTATTTTTCGCATTTTCTTACCTCAACGAGCCTGATATTAAGCATTCTTCAGCTGACTTAATTCACGTTCACGACGGAGTGTCTGAATTCGAGCAATCTCACGTCTTAACCGCTTAATATTACTCGGTGCATCAAGCCTCTCAGTTGCCGCTTTAAATCGCAACTGAAACAACTCTTTTTGTGTTTCCTGCAGAGCAAATGACAATTGCTCGTCATTCATCTCGCGTAATTCACTCGCTTTGGTCATCAGTAGAACCCAATGATTGTTTTTTTAGCCTGGCTGAACAGAGTAGTCAGAACTAAAGTGATGAAATTTTATTAACTCTTGATTAAACCAGATCAAATAGAAGGTCGACGTTCGACCAACCGGACATTGACTGGCAACTTATGTGCTACGCGAGCAAAACAACGTTTTGCCGCTTCGTGTGAAACTCCAGCTAACTCGAATAACACAGTTCCCGGCTTAATGACGGCAACCCAGTGATCCGGCTCCCCTTTTCCCTTACCCATACGGGTTTCCAGAGGACGGGATGTAACCGATTTCTGGGGGAAGATCCGGATATAAAGTTTACCTTCACCTCGAACATATTGTGTCGCTGCAATTCGGCAGGCTTCAATGGTATTTGCTGTTATGTGCCCAGGGTCCAGAGATTGTAAGCCCCATTCACCAAAGGCAACAGTGTTACCACGTGTCGCATTACCTTTTATGCGTCCTCTTTGGCTTTTGCGGTGCTTGACCCGCTTTGGCATTAGCGCCATCGCGATTCTCCTCATCTGAATAATCACCAAGGTCAATCCAAACTTTCACTCCGATAACTCCGAAGGTGGTGTGTGCCTCGCGGAATCCGTAGTCAACATGTCGTTGCAAAGTCGAGAGTGGAATCGAGCCACGGCTGGCTTTTTCACGCCGTGACATTTCTGCTCCACCCAAACGACCGGAAAGTTCGATTTTAATTCCATGAACGCCCGTTTCCATCACCTGGTCCAGGGCACGCTTAATTGTTCTCCGGAAGCTACCGCGTTTCGCTAACTGCTGCGCGATATCTTCCGCTACCAATGCTGCACTTTGCAGAGCATTATCTACTTCAATAATCTTCAGTTCCATCCGACGTCCGGTCAGATCTTCCAGCTCGGCTTTCAGCCGATCCACTTCCTGTCCTTTACGACCAATAATGATCCCTGGACGGGCCGTGAATAAGTGCACAACAACCTGATCCCGAGTTCTTTCGATCTCGACTTTAGGAATGCCGGCAAACTTATATTTCGTATGAATAAAGTTGCGGACCTTATGATCCTCGACCAACAATGCCCCAAAATCTTTCTTGGAGGCATACCAGCGACTTCTCCAGTCTTCTACCACGCCGACTCGAAATCCGGTTGGTCGAACTTTTTGCCCCATGATACAGGTTATCCTTTAAGTATTTCAGGTTTAGTATTTGTTATCTTGACTACTAAAAAGTGCTTTTCACTTTTATGGAAGCTCAGGAGCTTCAATGGCAATGTGAATGTGTGACATACGACGACGGATCGTATATGCCATACCTCTTGCTCGAGGCTGAATGCGTTTGAACATCGGCCCGCCATCAACGCGTGCTTCTGTAATCTTCAAACCTTCCACATTACGGGCACCCTTGTCTTCAGCGTTTGCGACCGCACTTTTGATGACTTTTTCGAGAAAACGAGCTCCACGATTTGGATGGTATTTCAATGAATCCAAACCTTCTGAAGTTGTCATTCCCCGAACCAGGTCGGCAAAAGGACGAACCTTCGTCGCTGAAATTCGTGCAAATCGATGTGCTGCTCGAACTTGCCCCATGACAATTACTCCACTTCACTATTGCTTAATTCTTATAGACTATCGACTATCACAGTCGTAACTACAACACACAAAAACGTTTATTTCTTACGAGCAGTATGACCGCGGAAGGTACGGGTCAATGAAAATTCACCCAGCTTATGACCGACCATTTCTTCCGTAACATACACAGATAAGTGAGCGCGCCCGTTATGCACC